>BNTP01000034.1 GCA_025996695.1 Bacteroidia bacterium
ATCCCGGCACGGTGTATTTAATCTCGGGACCGGTGGCAGGAGGGATCGTGACTGAGGGCGCCTGTTTCAAACCGGTCGTCACATTCACACTTGACGCGGGCGAGTAAGCAAAGAAATCGACCGAATCTCTTGTCGGCCAGCTGGCTTTTGGGAAATAATCCCAAGTAGTAGCGCTACCATCTTCACCGCGCGTCACGGTCACGCCGTTCAGTACATAACCATCATAAGCAATGCCTGCTGGATGGCTCCATGCCGAGGTGGTGAACGAAGTCATCGACCCGGCGGTGGTCACACTCGCGCGGAGCTGTTTGTCCGCGTCAAGTGTGAATGTGACGACCGGTTTGAAACAGGCGCCCTCAGTCACGATCCCTCCTGCCACCGGTCCCGAGATTAAATACACCGTGCCGGGATGGAACGGCGTTGATCAACAAGAGGACTTCATGGTGACTAAAAGTGTAGATTTGACTTATACGAGCAGTCCTACGGTGCAATTGAATTTCAAGCATGCCCTGTCACGGATTGTTTTCAAGGCTCAAAATCAGAATAAAAACAAGACATACCTGATTAAAGAACTGGCATTGAGTAATCTGAAATCTAAAGGAACGCTCAACCTGCTGGATTCGATACCGAATGCCGGTGCTACATTTCCGCATACTCCGGGTGCATACAACGTTTTCTGGAAAGCACAATTCGATTCGGTGACTTACAAAGTTGATCTTGGAAACACGAATGTGTATGTGCCTTACAGCACAGGCACCTCCGGCACCGATTATACCGCGATTACCAATGCGAGTAACGGTTTGATGGTGCTGCCGCAGGAAACTGTCTTGGGAGCATTCACCGGCAGCACTCCGGAATTCGGCGGTGTCGGTACCCCTGGTTCTACGATTCAATTGCGAGAAGACTGGTCAACAGGAGGTGCGCTAGCGGGATACTACTCCTCTTACTCTAATAGTTGGGGTGGATGGGGAACAGAAGGGTACTCTGGGTGAGGTCCACGCCCGGGCAATATACAGCCGCGGACCCCGCTAATACCACTATAACGTTCGGGACGGGGCCGGCAGACGACTGTATCTCTGTGAGATGCGTGCGTAGTATGTGAGGTTGATATTTCTGGTTTCATCTACGAGCTTTGATCTTTGATCTTCGCCTTTCCTCGCGAAGCGGTCGATTTTTGAATTAGGAGAGAGGGGTTATCTCAACATTTTTTGTCCCTAACAGGATTAACAAACCGAATATCAAACATACACAAATTATAAACTGATGAAATGCACAAAAATAGTAGTCATTATCCAAAAAAAAGTAGTACCTTTGCACTCGTGACATAAAAATAAAAAATATGGATTTTCTATCGTTTAATTTTCAGAATTTCGTCAGCGCATTCATTGTGCTGTTTGCCATCTTGGATGTGGCAGGATCTTTGCCGATTTTTCTTGACTTGAGCCAACGACACAAAGAGTTTAGTGCCGTGAAAGCCACCGTCATCTCGTTTTTTGTTCTGCTGGTTTTCTTTTTCATCGGCGAAGGGATTTTGAACCTGTTTGGTGTGGACGTGAGTTCGTTTGCCGTTGCCGGTTCGTTAGTTATCTTCGTGATTGCGTGCGAAATGACTTTTGGCGTGGAAATTTTCAAGATGGATGCATTGGGTAGCAATGCTACCCTCGTGCCAATCGTTTTTCCGCTCTTGGCGGGTCCGGGAGCATTCACAACGCTGCTTTCACTCAAGGCGGAATATTCAACAATAGACATTACTTTGGCATTGCTGGCCAATATGCTAATCGTGTACGTGGTGTTGCGAAATGTGAAGCCGGTGGCCAAACTACTCGGTCAAGGCGGCGTCTTCATGCTACGTAAGTTCTTCGGAATCATCCTGTTAGCAATCGCAGTCAAACTTTTTATGGGAAATATCACCACATTGATAGGGTGAGGCGAATTGAGAATTATGAATTATGAATTAAGAGTTAAGAGTTAAGAGTTAAAAATTCATATAAATTAAAAATACGTTTTTATGGATAGATCTTTTTTTGAGGAGCTACATTTTGCAAACGGTGCCTTGTCCCGCAGGGACGACACTTTATTAACCGTAGACTTCAGTCTACGGTATAGGAATAAGCGCGATAGTATAGTCCCGCAGGGACGGCACTATCAAGTGTCACCCCTGCGGGGTGAAGGTTGCGTGTGGCCGACTGTCCGTAGACTGAAGTCTACGGTTAATAAAGTGTCGTCCCTGCGGGACTGCGCTCAGGGCGAGCTTGCAGGACTTGCAAAATGTAGCTCCTCAAAAATAATTCATAATTCATAATTCTAAAAAATGGATTGGTTTAGTGATTTGATTTGGGGCGAAGGAATTGCCCACACGGTACTTTTATTGGCAATAGTCATTGCTGCCGGTTTGGCGTTAGGGAAAATGAAGGTTTATGGCATTTCACTTGGCATCACGTTTGTACTGTTTGTAGGACTTTTGTTGGCGCATTTTGGGCTACGGATGAACCACGAAGTGTTGCATTTCATGAAGGAGTTTGGACTCATCCTGTTTGTATATTCTATAGGCTTGCAGGTTGGGCCGGGGTTCTTTTCGTCCTTCAAAAAAGGAGGAGTCACTCTCAATATGTTAGCGATGGGAATCGTGTTTTTGGGCGTTGTAACAGCGATTGTGTTGCATTATGTGACTAATATTCAAATGTCGACCATGGTGGGCATCTTGTCGGGTGCCGTGACAAACACCCCCGGACTGGGTGCGGCACAACAGACTTATGCCGATATGCACAACCATCTGCAAGACCCTACCATCGCGATGGGTTATGCTGTGGCGTATCCGTTGGGCGTGCTGGGCATCATTTCGTCCATCATTTTGATGAAATATATTTTTCGTATCAGTTTTCAAAAAGAAACGGAAGACCTTAATGCGGCTTCTAACAATAAAGCCGGGCAAATCGCTCTGATTTCACTCGAAATTAATAATCCGGCTATTTACAACAAATCAATTCATGAAATCAAACATTTGATTGCGCGCAAGTTTGTCATTTCCAGGGTGTTGCACGATGAAAACATAGAAATAGCTTCTTCAAAAACGGTTTTGCACGAAAGCGATAAAGTCTATGTGGCAACCACTCCGGAAGACCGTGAGGCCATCAAGGCTTTTTTGGGCAAGGAAATCACGATGACTCAGGAACAATGGGATCGTTTGGACACGCACATGGTGTCGCGCCGGATTATGATTACCAAATCCAATATCAACGGCAAATCCATTCGCCACCTGAATTTGCGCACCAATTTTGGTGTCAATATCACACGAGTCAATCGTTCGGGAGTGGATTTGATTGCCGATCCGGGATTGCATTTGCAAGTGGGCGATTTAGTAACTGTGGTGGGCGATGAAAATGCCATCAAAAGCGTGGAACACGCACTTGGCAACCAAATGAAACGGTTGAACGAACCCAATTTGATACCTATATTTATAGGAATAGCCTTAGGGGTGTTGCTCGGCAGCATTCCGGTGATGTTTCCCGGCATTCCTCAGCCTGTGAAACTTGGTTTGGCAGGCGGACCGTTGGTGGTCGCGATTCTGATTAGTATTTTTGGGCCGAAATACCATTTGGTCACTTACACCACACTCAGTGCCAATCTGATGCTGCGTGAAATCGGTATCACAATATTCCTCGCTTGCGTGGGATTGGGAGCCGGCGAAGGTTTTGTGGACACGATTGTCAATGGCGGCGGATTTGCCTGGATTGGCTACGGCTTTATCATCACGATGGTGCCGCTGCTGATTATCGGCATCCTTGCACGCTCGGTCTACAAGTTGAATTATTTTTCAATGATGGGACTTATGTCCGGTTCCATGACTGACCCTCCGGCGTTGGCTTATTCCAATGCCACGGCGGGCAATGATACGCCGGCAGTAAGTTATGCCACAGTTTATCCGCTCACAATGTTTTTGCGGGTACTCACGGCGCAGTTGTTGGTGTTGTTTTTTTAGAATAAAATAGATATTTGCATGAAAAATAAAGGCGTTTGGGCTACGGTCGTCGTGTTGTTAATTTTGCTGCTTGACCAAGTGATTAAAATCTGGGTCAAAACGCATCTGGCCCTGTATGAAGATATTGAAGTTACCGGTTGGTTTTTCATCCGTTTTGTGGAAAATCCGGGCATCGCGATGGGAATAGACATCATGAACAAAGTGTTTATCACTATTTTCCGCGTTGTGGCATCCGGGGCGGTCATTTATTACCTTCATCAATTGGTCAAACGCAATTTTTCGTGGGGTTATATCTTTTGTGTGACCTTGGTGCTGGCCGGCGCAATGGGCAATTGCATTGATTGTGTTGCCTACGGGGCTATTTTCAACGAAAGTACGCCTATGCAAGTGGCTACGATTTTCCCTCCAAACGGCGGTTACAGCTCTTGGCTCAATGGAAAAGTAGTAGATATGTTCTACTTTCCGCTGATTGAATGGCATGGGTATGTCTTTTTTCGCTATATTTTTAATGTGGCAGATGCCGCGATTAGCGTTGGCATCGTGGCAATACTGATTTTTTATCGCGATACCCTCTCACAAAGTTTTGCAAAAGAATCACCGAATGTTGAAAAATAAACAACATAGACATGTCTTTGCGGGCTTGACCCGCAATCCCCTGAAAATTAGTCGCACGGGACTGATTATTGGGTGCGTTCTCTTGCTGACGGCCTGCAACGGGCGTCCCGGTCATGTCTTGTCCGAGAGCAAGATGGAAGATATTCTGTTTGACCTCCATCTGGCAGAAAACGCCATCAGCGACAATTTCGCGATTTTCGCAGGCGATTCGGTGCGCAAACAACAACTGCTCAATTCCGTTTTTGACAAACATAAAGTGACGGAACAAAAATTCGATACCTCGCTGATTTGGTACAATGCCCATTTGGATAAATTCCTGAAAATCAACGAGCATATAAGTCAACGCTATGCGACGATACTTTCCGGCCTGCAGGCAGAAAAAGAAAAAATGGAGCCAAAGAAAGTGGTGAAAGTAGTGAAAATTCCAAATTACGTGGAACTTCAGGTGCCCGACACGTTGCAGCTATTTCCCATTCCAACGGTACTCCATGAGCAAGAGTTGCCCTTGGATACAACAGTTTTTACCATCCCGTTAAGGATGGATAGTTTGTTAAAAAAAATTAAATTATAAAGTCATGAAAAATTTTCTAAAAATGGTGTTCGCCTCTACGCTGGGAGTATTTATTGCCGGCGGAGTCATGTTTTTTTTATCATTCGTTGCCTTGATAGGCATCATTGCCACGTCAACGCGTTCTTCAACGTATGAATTGCACGATAAAACGGTGCTAAGCATCAATTTGGATGCGATTGTGACCGACCGTGTGGTTTCCGGTCCGTTTGACTTTTTGGAGCTGGGAGGTTCGTCTATTGGCAAAGTCGGATTGAACAACCTCTTGACCGCTATCAAAAAGGCAGAAGAGAATGACAAAATCAAAGGTATCTACTTGAAAGGCGGCATGATGCTCATGTCGGGCTACGCAACGGTAGAGCCCATTCGCAAAGCCTTGTTGGACTTCAAAAAAACGGGCAAATTTATCATTGCATACGCTGAAAACTATACACAGGCGGCTTATGCGGTTTGTTCGGTGGCAGATTCGATTTTCATGAATCCACAAGGAGTGCTCGATTTTCGTGGATTGGCAAGATCCATTCAGTTTAATAAGCGAATACTTGAAAAATGGGGTATTGAAATGCAAGTTTACAAAGTTGGCACCTACAAATCGGCTGTTGAGCCTTACACCGAACAACAAATGAGTGCTGCCAATCGGGAACAGGTAACCGCTTATTTGGGCGATATTTGGAAGACCCTATTGACCGGCATTTCGGAAAGTCGCGGCATTAGTGTCGCCCAACTGAACCAATATGCCGACGAATGTTTGACGTTTGTTAATCCACAGAAAGTGGTTGATTATAAGCTGATTGACGGTCTAAAATACAGCGATGAAGTTGAAAAACTTTTGAAAGCAAAAGTAGGTGTTCAAGAAAAAGAAGATTTGAAACTGGCCTCTGTAAAAGATTTGAAATTCTTGCCGGAACGTCAAATCAAAAGCAGGGAAACGATTGCGGTTTTATATGCTGAAGGAGAAATCGTAAGCGACGCCACACCCTCCTTTTTCTCCGGTGGCGAGAACATAATTACGGCCAAAGAATACGTCAAAGAGTTGAAAAAATTGCAGAAAGACGACGATGTGAAAGCCGTAGTGTTCCGCGTCAATTCACCGGGAGGAAGTGCTTTTGCCTCCGAACAAATTTGGCATGCCGTGCAAGAATTACGTGCCGTGAAACCGATTGTGGTATCAATGGGCGATGTAGCGGCTTCAGGCGGTTATTATATTTCTGCCGGAGCAAATGAGATTTTTGCCGAGCCCACCACCATCACGGGTTCTATCGGCATATTCGGCATGATTCCAAACGGCGCACAGTTGGCAAAACGCATGGGAGCCACTTACGACGGAGTGTCGACCAACAAACATTCCAATTTTGCCGGCGATGTGTTGTCTATTCCCTTGCTTGGCATTGGTATTTTGCCTGCGCGACCACTCACCGATAGCGAAGGAGCGATGTTGCAAGCCTACGTGGAACGCGGCTACGACACTTTCCTGAGCCGTTGTGCAGCAGGACGCCACAAAACGAAAGCACAAATCGACGCCATCGGTCAAGGACGTGTCTGGACAGGCAATCAAGCCCTCGACTTAGGGTTAATTGATCAATTGGGCGGCCTCCACGATGCCATCGAAGCGGCAGCCAAATTAGCGGCAGTAACCGACTATTCCACGAGAGAATATCCGGCCGAAAAAGATTTCTTTGCCAAATTGTTGGAAGAATCGGGCAACAATGTGAGCGAACGCGTGACTGCTATTTTCTTGGGAAGCGAACGCCTCGAACAAAAACGTTTTATGAATGCTTGGAGTCATTACGACTACCGGCAAGCGATTTTTTTGCAATAAAACAACCGCCGCACAAAAGTTTGTGTGGTTCAAAAATAAGATCTACTTTTGCGTATGATGTATCCATTAAAATTTAACCCGATATTAAAGTCCATCATTTGGGGAGGCAGTCAAATAGCTTCTTTCAAAAATCTGCCTGCGACGGATGGCGTTGGCGAAAGTTGGGAAATTTCAGGCGTGTCCGGCGACGTGTCTGAAGTGTGCAATGGCGCTCTGAAAGGACAATCCTTGACCGATTTGTTGGAAAAAGACGGAGAAAACCTGCTCGGGAAATCGCTTTACAAGCGCTTCGGGAACACTTTCCCGTTGTTGATTAAATTTATTGATGCACGCACACCACTTTCAATACAGGTGCACCCGAATGATGCATTGGCGAAACAACGGCATAAAACGTTCGGAAAAACGGAAATGTGGTATGTGGTGAAAGCGGCAGCCGGAGCGTCGCTCTATTCGGGCTTTCGCAAACCGATAGATGTTGAAAAATACGTTCAAAGTTTGGCAAACGACACGTTTACAGACTATTTGCAAAACTATAAAGTAAAGGAGGGGGATGTCTTCTTTTTGCCTGCCGGTCGCGTCCACGCCATCGGAGCGGGTTGTTTCATCGCAGAAATTCAACAAACATCCAACATCACCTATCGGATTTACGATTACAATCGCACGGATGCCAATGGTAATCCACGCGAATTGCACACCGATTTAGCCAAAGATGCCATCGATTACCGTGTCAAATCGCCCGAAAAGGATGTGCTGCCCATCACTTGCCCCTATTTCACAACAGATATTATTGAGGCTCAAAAAGGCAGTCGATTGACACGTTCGCATAACGACACCTTTGTTATATATATAGGTATAAAAGGAGGAGCAACGCTAACGGATGCTTCAAGCATTTCCGTCACGCTCCGGCAGGGTGAAACCGTTCTTGTCCCTGCCCAAAATAGTAATAAAATAACGATGGAATTGAGTGACGAAACAAAGCTATTGGAGGTCTATGTTCCTCCCTGCGGGACGGTGCTCTCCCCTATTTTTATTTTTTAATTCTTAATTTTTAATTCTTAATTGACTTATGTTTTCAGGAATAGTAGAAGAAGCCGCTACGGTGGTAAATCGAGTGATGGAGCAAGGCAATTTGCATTTGACGTTGCATTGTTCGTTTTTGAATGAGCTAAAAATAGATCAGAGTTTGGCGCACAATGGCGTCTGCCTGACGGTTGTAAACATCACTGAGACTTGCTACACGGTGACTGCCATTAAGGAAACGCTTGACAAAACGAATCTTGGTTTGTTGAAAATCGGCGATAAAGTGAACGTCGAACGCAGCATGCAAATCAATGGACGGTTGGACGGACACATCGTGCAAGGGCATGTCGACCAAACGGCGGTCTGCACCAAAGTGGAAGAAAATCAGGGCAGTTGGTACTTTTCATTCGCGTACAAATTTGACCCTGAAATGGCCAAACAGGGCTATATGACAGTGGAAAAAGGCTCCGTGTGCGTTAATGGAGTGAGTCTGACGGTCGTTAATTCGCAGGACAACAGTTTTCAAGTCGCCATCATCCCCTACACTTATGAATTTACAAACTTTCATCAAATACAGGCCGGCTCGGTGGTCAATTTGGAATTTGACATCATCGGCAAATACCTGAGCAAGCTAAATCGCTACCAATAACTTGGTAATGAGGTTGAAATCGCAAAAAAAAAGCGAAAATATTTGTAGTTTAAAATAAAAGCACTACCTTTGCTGTATAAAGTCGCACGCAGTCGATCGGAAAACTCACAGTTTAAATTAGATTCCGAGACAAGCTTCTACCGTGAATGGCGGGCCGCAGTCTTTCGGGGCAAACGGATTACAAACGCGATAAAGCACTCAAATCCTGTCTTAAGGAGTTTTGTTTGTATCCACGGTGCGACTTTTCTTTGATGATAAAACAATTATATAACGAGCAGGCTGTTTTGAGTGATTTACAAAATGGCGAGCCTGCGGTGCAGCGCAAAGCATTTGAGCAAATTGTGAATTTTTATGGCGAAAATCTGTATTGGAAAATTCGTCGTATAGTGTTGTCACACGACGATGCCAACGATGTGCTGCAAAACACATTCATCAGAGCGTGGATGAGTATTGACATGTTTCGTGGCGAATCGAAACTTTCGACTTGGCTCTACAAAATCGCAATCAACGAAAGCATTACCTTTTTAAACAGAAAACGTGCCCAAAACAATGTGTCGTTGGACGAAGGGGTTGCTTATCTGTCTGATAATTTGACCGCATCGAACTATTTTGATGGCGATAACGCCCAGCTCAAGCTCCAAAAAGCCATTTTGACTTTGCCGGACAAACAACGCATGGTGTTCAACTTGCGCTATTTCGATGATATGCCTTACGAAGAAATTTCCAACTTCTTAAACACGTCTGTGGGCGCTCTCAAGGCTTCTTATCATCTTGCAGCAAAAAAAGTTGCAGATTTTTTGCAACTCGATTAAACTTTTTCCGTTTACAATAGTCTAACTAATAAAAGATGACAAAAATGAAAGACATTGACAACAAAAATCCATTTACGGTGCCCGAAGGTTATTTCGATGGCTTGACGGGGCAAATTATGGCGCAACTGCCTGCACGTCACATAGAAACAGTTGTAGAACGCACGCTTTGGCAAAGGATGGAGCCGTGGGTTTACATGGCGGCTATGTTTTGCGGTATCTCGTTGATGATCAACATTTTCGTCAAGCAACCTCAGCCCCTCAATTTGACGGCAGAGGCAGACATTGAGGCATTTTATCAGTTTTACGAAGAGCATGTTTCAAATGCAATTTATCACGAAAATGCCTATATGAACGAAACAGTAGAATATTAGTAATAATAAAAAAACGGAAAAATGAAAAAGGAAGTAATAACTTTTGCCCTCGTGGCATTTATGGCAGGTGTGTCAACTCCCGTGTTTGCACAAGAACGGCAAGAAACACACAAACAGGAACAGACAGAGAGCAAGCAAGCGCGTTTTGCAAAATTCAAGACCGGTCGCATCGATCATCTTGCGAAAGTGATGGGCTTGACAGACGATGAAAAGGCGAAATTCCAACCCATTGAGGAAGAATTGCAACAAAAGAAGTTCGGTTTATACAAGGAATTGCGCGAAGAGCGCATCAAATTGAAAGACAAAGAACTTTCGGAAGCAGAACACAAAAAACTGCTTGATTTGCGTATCGAAAACAAGAAAAAAGAAGCCGAACTGGAAGCCGAATACATCACCAAAATGCTGGACGTGTTGCCCGCTTCCAAAGTGAATAAATATGCCACGGCAGAGCAATCTTTCGGCAAAGAGTTTCAAGCTCGCAAAGAGGGCGAAAAAGTGCGCAAAGCCGGTGCTGAAATTCGAAAAGCCAATGCTGAAATACGCAAAGACGGCGAACGGGTACGCAAAGAAGCTGCCGAAGTGCGTAAAGAAGCGGCCAAGGTGCGCAAAGAGGGCGAAAAAATACGTAGAGAGGCAACTAAAGCCGAGAAAGAGAAAAAATAAAGAGGATATATGTCGCTATTGCGCGCATAGCGAAGCAAACTTTCGCTATGCGCGCAATTCCGGCGTTAAACCACATCATCACAAACATACAAGCAAGCCGTAATGGGACTTTCGAGTCCTGTTGCGGCTTTTTGCGTCCTGTTGCGGCTTGTTCCGTCATTGCGAGGGCGAAGCCCGAAGCAAACCAGAAAAAGCCGCTGGTTTGCTTCGGGCTTCGCCCTCGCAATGACGGCGGCTTTGCCGCCGCCGGTTCCCCTTGGCTGAAAGCCAATATTTTCATAACCGCAGGTCGCGACCTGCGGAAAAGCGATGCAAGGCCACATCTGCCTGCGAGGCAGGACGGCATAAAAATCTTGCCTTTCAGGCAAGAGAGCGGATGTCCTGATTTTCCGCAGGTTGCGCTGCCCCCTTCGACTTCGCTCGGGGCTTCGGCAACACCCACCTACGGTTATGCACATCCAGTCCCTGCGGGACGATGCCTCAACGTCAACACCTCCTGTTAACAAGGACAAAATAATGAACAATGAATAATAAATAATGAAAGAAAAATATTTACAAACAAAAAAAATTTAGAAAAAGATGAAAAAGAAAGAATTGTTTTTTAGCCTGCTCGGCCTGGTGGCTTTGAGCAGCAGTTGCGCAACCGATTTGTATCAAAACAGTCCGGTGCAGAGTAGTGGGAGAGAGATTTCCTTCAAGACGTTCGCGGACAAGCAGCTGCGAGCGAGTGTGACCACTGCAGGGTCGATGACTTCGTTCACTACCTCGGCGTGGAGCCATCCTGACGCTGCGGTCAGTGCAGCAGATCCTTACAACGGTTATGTGCTGAACGGCGTGACGGTAACACGCGGCGAAGCGGGCGGGGGTCTTACTTGGGACTATTTCCCCAAAGCCAGCTGGCCGACAAAAGACTCCGTCGATTTCTTCGCTTACTCGCCCGCGTCAAGTGTGAACGTAACAGCCGGTCTGAAAAAGAATGTGACCACAGTCCCGACGCCTCCTGTCACCGGTCCCGAGATTCAATACACCGTGCCTGGATGGGTCGGCGGCAGTCGTCCGATTGACCAACAAGAAGATTTCATGGTGACTAAAAGTGTCGATTTGACTTTTGCAAGCAGTCCGAGCGTCCAATTGAATTTCAAGCATGCCCTGTCACGAATTGTTTTCAAGGCACAAAATCAGAACAAAAACAAGACGTATGTGATTAAAGAATTGGCTTTGAGTAATTTGAAATCTAAGGGAACGCTCAACATACTTGATTCGGTACCGAACGCAGCACTTTCATTTGCGCATACTCCGGGTGCATACGACGTTGCTTGGAAAGCACAACACGATTCGGTGACTTACAAAGTTGATCTTGGGAGCACAAATGTGTATGTGCCTTACAGCACAGGCACCTCCGGCACCGATTACACCGATGTTACCAATGCGAGTAACGGCTTGATGGTGTTGCCACAGGAAACTGTCTTGGGAGCATTCACCGGCAGCACGCCGGAATATGGCTCGGTAGCCGAAATAGCCGCCAGTCCGGCGGATGCTACTTATTTGTATGCCACCGTTACCGAAGTGGATTACCTCACGAATGACACGGTGAATACGCGTCAGGTAGTTTTCCGCCTGCACGACCCGGCGAATAAAGCGCAAGGCATCGTGTTTGAAGCCGGTCGGCAGTATACGTTCTTGCTGACGCTGGGCTTGGACGGCGAAGAGATTGTGTTCTCTATTCCGGACATGAAGGCGTTTAACGAGAGTGCAGTGGTGGATGCGCCGCCGCCACCATGGAAATGCGGAAACCTGATTAAAACTTATACAACGGCGAATTATAACAATACCGGTTTAGAGAATCTTTGCTGGACAACTCAAAATCTTGCCGAAGGCACTGCTGCGGGCACGACCTATTCTGGCCAATCACCCGGGGAGCGCGGATGGTATTACGAACGATCGCAAGCGGAATCCGCGTGTGCTACGCTTGGCGCCTTATGGCCGTTGCCTACTGTTGCACAATGGACGGCTCTGGATACAAATTTGACCGTTCTTACAGACGGAACTGGCAGCGGAAAATCCAACGTCACACTATCTGCGCCATGGATAGACAAATCGACTATGGGGGGATGGCGTGATAAGGCATCGGGCTCTTGGGAGGACTGGGATATGTCCGGCAAGTACTGGATCAAAAATGAGCCTGATGACTACTATCAAATTGATTATTGGTCGGGTGGTGTACTAACCCATGGAATTTCAAGCACTTACCCAACGTATGACGATTGGGGCCAGGTGCGATGCGTTCGCGTTATCTAACGTTGAGTTCTGTGAGCTCCCGCGAAGCGGTCGATTTTTGACTGACAAGCAAGGCTTTGCCTTGTTTACAGGGAACGTCACGTCCATAACCGATAAGGATTTTCCAACGAAATCCTATTGAAACAGGAAAAAGCTCGCAGCCAGATAATTGAAGCAAATCACTGATTCGTTTGGGAGTCAGTGCTTTGCTATTTCACTTGTATCATCATGCATGTTAACTTATCATGAACCACCCGACCTGCTTGTCCCTATTGAGCTTCACAAGCTGGTGAGCAAGCAAGCCATTCTGAGGGTGCTCCAACAGCGGGTCGGCATCCAAAACAGCTTGCGCAAAATCGCGGGCAAGGGTCAAAATTTGGCCGTCTTGTGCAAGATTGGCGATTTTCAGATTGAAAGCGACGCCACTTTGTTGCGTACCGTCGATGTCGCCGGGACCACGCAGTTTCAAATCTTCTTCCGCGATGCGAAAGCCGTCGTTGGTTTCGGTCATGATTGCCAATCGTTTTCGGGTGTTTTCCGACAATTCGTATTTTGTCACGAGGATGCAGAACGACTGGTCAGCACCTCGTCCCACCCTGCCACGCAACTGGTGCAATTGCGATAATCCGAAACGTTCGGCATTTTCAATCAGCATCACAGAAGCGTTAGGGACGTTTACGCCGACTTCAATCACGGTGGTCGCTACCATGATTTGCGTTTCGCCGGACACAAATCGCTGCATTTCCGCATCTTTTTCGACCGGTTTCATCTTCCCGTGCAACATCGACACCCGGTATTCGGGAAAAATTTGCTTTGTTTTTTCAAACCCTGCAACCAAATCTTGCAAATCCAATTTCTCACTTTCCTCAATCAGCGGATAAACAATATAGGCCTGACGCCCTTCTTCCAACTGCTTGCGAACCGACTTGTAGAGGTCGCCGCGCTTCTTTTCATACGTGTGAACCGTCTTCACAGGCTTGCGTCCGGGCGGGAGTTCGTCAATAATCGACACGTCCAAATCACCATAAACCGTCATCGCCAACGTGCGCGGAATGGGGGTTGCCGTCATCACAAGCACGTGTGGCGGGGTGGTGTTTTTCTTCCAAAGACGGGCGCGTTGCGCCACGCCAAAGCGGTGCTGCTCGTCGACGACCACCAATCCGAGATTGGCAAATGCGACCGTGTCCTCGATGAGGGCATGCGTGCCAATCACAATTTTTATTTCGCCGCTTTTTATTTTCGGCAAGATTTCCGTGCGTATCTTTTTTTTCGTCGAACCGGTCAATAGAACGATTTCAATAGGCATCCCTGCCAATAATTCGGAAATCGTTTCGTAATGTTGCGTCGCCAAAATCTCTGTTGGAGCCATAATCGCCCCCTGAAAACCATTGTCCAACGCCAACAGAACAGACAACAGAGCAACGAGCGTTTTGCCGCTGCCTACATCGCCTTGCAACAGGCGATTCATCTGCCGACCGGTGTTGGTGTCTTGGCGGATTTCTTTTACTACGCGCTTTTGTGCGCCTGTCAGTTCAAACGGTAAATGATTGTGATAGAAATGATTGAAGCACTCGCCCACCTGCGTAAATCGCAAGCCGTTGATTCGCTTTTCGCGGTATTTTGTGACTCTCAGAATATTGAGCTGCAAGTAAAACAGTTCCTCAAATTTTAGGCGATATTGTGCTTTGCGCAGCATGTCGGGCGATTGCGGAAAGTGGATATTTCTCAGGGCAGTATCTAAAGGAATAAGGTGCACCTGGTCGATAATTGATTGAGGCAACGTTTCCGGAATCGGCGTAAACGTCCCTAACGCTTCTGTGATGCTGATTGAAAATGCCGAACGTTTCGGATTATCGCAATTGCACCAGTTGCGTGGCAGGGTGG
>BNTP01000035.1 GCA_025996695.1 Bacteroidia bacterium
TGCCCGAAGAAGCCAAACGATTGATTGACAGATTTGAGTTTGTTTTTACACCCAAACATGGCAGTTGGCTGAATATGGCAGAGATAGAACTACATGTGCTAAATGCGCAATGTTTGAACAGACATATAGCAACTATGGACGAAATGCAGGAGGAGGTTTTGGCGTGGCAAGAGTACAGAAATAATAAAAATGCGAAAATCAACTGGCAATTCACGGCTAAGGATGCCCGCATAAAATTAAAACGATTATATCCGACATTTAGTGATTAACATAACACTAGATTACCGCCCCAATTTATCTCAGGCGCTAGTCACCGATTGTTGAGGTATGCGTGGGCACTGCCTAACTTGTCCCAGAGCGCAAGTTCCCACGACACGTAAGATTCACGCATGGTTGACAACCGCATGTTACGGGTGAGGCAGAACGTCATTGCTTCAGTATTTGTGAAGTCATTCCCCGACCATCCAAAGCACAATCGGGAGTTGGGTACGGCCAGCAAGCCTGGACTGTAGCGAAGGGAGCATATAGTATTCGTCGCGTCTCCCACGGACAAGAGCGCATCGATGAGTGCATAATGATTATTCGGCATTGCACCGGCAGTGCTAGCCGTTGCGGTGCGCACTTTGGCCTCAATCGTTCTATTCCCGCCAGACGTGTATGTTACGGGGTAATCGGTAAAAATTCCACCGGCCGATGAAGAGGATGCACTGCTCACCGCGATCGTATCGGGTGTATTTAAGGCATTAGTCGCGGATGATGTTCCCGTTGTATTTTGATTCAGAATCGGTACGTCTGACGCTGCAATGCGTCTGTAGGTCGGTAAATCAGTTGCACCCGTTAACTGCCCTGCGAGAAATGTCCCTTCAGCTTGCGCAGCAAATATCTGGTCATACTGAGCCGACGACATCAAGCCAGAGGCAGTGCTACTTACAATAGTTGTCGGGATCGTCACATTATGCGAACCCGCAGCCGTCAAGCGCCCTTTCGTATCTACCGTGAAGCTTGGCACAGAGAAAGTACCGCCCCAACCTGGTGTTTGTGCAGCAGTTTGGCCATACGCGGCGGCGGCCACGGTCGTTGTATTCAGCGTAGTTGTAATCGATCCTCCGTTTAATTGGGTAGCCGTCGAGGTCACATCCCCCGAGAGAGTCAATGTTTGCGTGCTGTTCAATTTATTACCCAGCGCGGTGTTGACCGCGTCCACCAATGCAGCAGGGCTAGAGCTCGCGGTCATGGTGTTTTGTACCTGCGTCGGATGCGCGTGATCACCTCGCGAATATGCTGCTTCCGCGCCTGGTGCTGCGGTTCCATTAGCTAGTGGATTCGTAGCGGACGGGTCATTTTTTGTTGCGCCGGTCGCGATACCGTCCAATTTGGTTCTATCTGTTCCGGCACTCAAAGCCGTAGCTGTGGCTGCATTACCCGTCGTGCTCTGATTCAGGGTAGGTATATCTGTTGCAAGCAACGCGCGGAATGTTGGAGGGCCATTAGTCGCGTTTGGAGATATAAGTACGAATTTCGGTGTTTTCGTAGGGAATTGGGGATCCTTCAAGAAAGTTTTCACGCCATTCAGCGTCTGATCTTTTGTCAGCGTAGAATCACAGAACGCCAGCAAGGCGTCTGAGATCGTACCTTTTGCAGTCGCATAGACCTGAGCTTCCGTCGCCACCGTTGATTGGGTGAGTGGGGTAATGCCGGTCACCGCTGTATTTCTCGAAGGTACCGTCGGCGGATTGGAGAACGTGGCAGTACCGGAGAAAGTGGCATTGCCACTAGCAGACAGAGTACCTGACGCCTGCAATGTACCGTCGAACGTCTTAGTCCCGCCCAGCACCAAGTTAGCGTTGCGAACAGAGAGGACGAAATTGGCGCCGGAGGCTATTCCTGCCAATTTGGCACTGTCCATCCCAAATGCCAGTTTCTTCGCTTTTGCGGCAATGTCGCTCGTGCCGGTGCCGCTGCCAACCGGCTCCCAACGTTCGACTCCTCCGTCAATGAGGAGGATGTAAACCGTAGCATCACTAATCCGGTAGTACATCGTTCCTTCTGAGGCCGAAGTGGTATCCGGCAATACCTGTCCGCGTGGCAGAAGTAACCCGCCTGATGCGCCGTCCAATTCCAGGACGGCTCCCGTTGTGACGGGTGTCGTCGGATCGCCACCAATTTTCACTTGCGCTGAGCCTAATGTCCACAGACCGGCGCTTAACGACACTGCTGCAGAGATGAAAAGTCCCCTTCTCATCTGCGTTCTTTCTTTCTTTTTCGTTTTCATTCTCGTTACTTAATTAAAAATTTATATTACTAATATCTATTGTTCTTAACTACGAATTCACGAATAACCTTGCACTGCGCTTCGCTTGTACAAGGTTATCAATATGCATTAACGCTATTCTTTTCACCCATTTTTTGCTCCCCTGCCAAATTTTCAACTCTAATCTCTAAACCCTAATCTCTAAACTCTAATCTCTATACTCTAAAAAAAGTTCCCGCCACAAGACTTATTTGTTAAATACTTGTTTGGTTGGAGTATAGGTCGTACTTTTGTTCTCGAAATGAAACCGGCTTCATTTCAAGAAAATAAAAAAACGAGGATTCTTAACAGGAATTCTCGTTTTTGGGTGAAAATGGGGGGGGGAATTCGGGGTTGGGGGGGGAGATTTCAAAAGAGCATGCGCTTCGGCAAGCATCTGAAAAATCAGATGTTAACGAAGCACAGCACGAGAATGATATGAGGAGCCGGAGATTATTCCGTGATTCTGACCACACTCTTCACACCCTTAATCTTTTGCAGGCGGGTAGTGAGTAAGTTGACATCATCCACACTGCGGATGTCGACTTCGATGCAGCCTTCAAAGAAACCGTCTTTGGATTCGATGTTGAGTTTGCGCACGTTGACGGAAAATTCGTAAGTGATAGCGCGCGTGATGTCGTTGAGCATGCCGATACGGTCAATCCCTTTCAATTGCACCGCACTTGGGAATGAGAAATTTTGATAATCTGCCCATTCACAGCTAACGATTCTATCGCCAAAACGTGTTTTGAACGTCAAGGCAGGTTGGCACGAATGTTTGTGAATTTCCAAACGGCCATCATCGCGAATGAAACCAAACACATCATCGCCCGGAATAGGGCTACAGCACGACTGTGTGAGAAAATTCTTTTGAAATTCTTCCTCTTTCAGGACGAAAGTCCGCTTTTTATCAATAGCCGGCGTATTGGTTGTTGCTTTTTTTTCAGTCTTGTTGTCGGTTTTATTGCCTTGAAACGCGTGAGTGATATAATGCATGAAACTTTTTTCAGTCTTTTCTTTCAAAATTTTGTTTAAACTTTCAGGCAATTCGATTTGTTTCTCGGCAATCGCATAATATAAACTTTCCTTTTTCGGGAAACCATAATGAGCGCAAAACTTATCCAAAACCTGCTGCGTCGGCTCAATTTCAGCTTTTTGAAGGGCGAGCGTCAAAATTTGTTCGCCGGCTTTGACCTTGATACGTTGCTCTTTTTTGAGAAACAGCTCGATTTTCGTTTTCGCTTTGGCTGTCGTCACAAAACTCAGCCACTCTTCTTTGGGAGCGTGGGCATACGACGTAAGAATTTCGACCTGATCGCCACTCGACAAGTGATGACTCAACGGCACTAATTTGTGATTGACTTTGGCGCCGATGCAATGGTCGCCTACATTGGTGTGAATTTCGTAGGCAAAGTCCAGAGCAGTAGCGCTTTGCGGCAAGGTCTTCATTTCCCCGCGCGGCGTGAAAACAAATATTTCCGAACCGTAAAGATTCAGTTTGATAGTGTCCAAAAAGTCCATAGCGTTTGGACTTGGAGCCTCCAAAATGTCTTGTATGCGCTCCAGCCAATGGTCGAGTTCGGTTGATTCTTGCAATTCGTCCGGGTTTTCCTCTTTATATTTCCAATGGGCGGCGTACCCCTTTTCGGCGATGCTGTCCATCTTGTCGCTCCGAATCTGAATCTCAATCCAGTAGCCATCCGGCCCCATCACCGTCACGTGAAGAGCCTGATAACCATTCGCTTTCGGTTGGCTCAACCAGTCGCGCAGACGTTCCGGACGTGGCTTGTAGAGGTCGGTAATCGCAGAATAAATGTCCCAACATTGCTTTTTGACCTCCACGTCTTCTTTCGGTTCAAAGATGATACGTGCGGCAAAAATGTCGTACACGTCCTCAAAGCCAATGTTTTTGGTTTGCATCTTGTGCCAAATCGAATAAATCGACTTGGTCCTCAATTGCATCTTATATTGCAGACCTATTTGGGTCAGTTTCGTTTCCAAAGGCTGTGCAAAATTGGTGTATATGCGGTCGCGATTCGATGCACTTTCGGCTAATTTATTTTCAATTTGCTTGTATTCTTCGGGGTGTTCGTACTTAAAACTCAAATCTTCCAACTCGCTTTTGATGGCAAACAAACCCAGCCGGTGAGCCATTGGCGCGTAGAGATACATCGTTTCGCCGGCAATTTTGTACTGTTTGGCAGGCAACATCGCGCCCAGCGTCCGCATGTTGTGCAGCCGGTCAGCGATTTTTATCAAAATGACGCGAATATCGTCCGACATCGTGAGCAACAGCCGGCGCATGTTTTCGGCCTGTGCCGAAGCCGCTTCCGCGAAGATGCCGCCTGAAATTTTGGTCAGACCGTCCACCAACTGAGCCACTTTATTGCCAAACAAATTGCGAATATCTTCAACGGTATAGTCCGTGTCTTCCACCACATCGTGAAGCAAAGCAGCGGCAATGGACGTAGAGCCTAACCCCAATTCGTCGATCACAATCTGCGCCACAGCCAGCGGATGCATGATATAGGGTTCTCCTGATCGCCTTTTGACACCCCTGTGTGCCTGGTCTGCAAATTTGAATGCCTTGTTGAGTACCTCAAATTTTTTCCGGTGATTTGACTTACCGTATGCATCCAACAGCCGCTCGTAGCTTTTTTGCACCTGCTCGTCTTCCGATACCTTCCTCAAATCTGTTTCTGCAACCTCTTTCATAATTATTATAATTCATCCCTATGCGTATACAAATTAAAATACTAATTAGCTCATTATTGGCGCGTTATAGTTTCATATTGATAAAAATCCCCATAAAAAACTCACTAATCTCACAATAATCCGCATCATCCCTTAAAAACCGCAATCATTGAGCTTGCAAACTCATCTCACAGGCGATAAGACGCAAGTTTATCGGTATTTTGTGACGTGTGAAAAATCCCTACCACCTGCACGGTGTCTGCTTCGATAAAAAATAATATTTTGCATCTCCACTTCACAACAAAACGAATTTCACGCGTGGGAATGCTGGCGTATTCGTCTTGGGGGTAAATGGTCGGAAATGTGCTTAATAGCTTCATGGCAGACAATAGGCCACGCTCTACATACTTTGCCCGCTCTATACTATCGGCGATGCTGACATAAGCCACAATGTCACGCAAATCGGCTCTTGCTAAATCGGATAAAAAGACTTTATAAGTCTGCATAGTTGTAGCCTAATTCTTGGCTTAACGCCTCCAGAGAGATACACTCGCCCTGCTGGCATTGTCTGATGCCCGTATTTACTCGCTGCTTATAGCGGTCTAGCATCAGGGCTTCCTCGCTGTAAATTGTGTCTAATTGTGCCATGCTATTTTTGAATTATTGCTTACAAACGGTTATTAGTACACCCTATGCGAATCGAACGCATATCGTAAGAACCGGAATCTTATATTCTATCCATTGAACTAAGGGTGCAATTGTATGCGGGGACAAAGATACAAAAAAAATTGTCGTAAACTATGATTTTTGCAATTTTTTGCGAACTATGACAATTGTTAATTCACCGCAATCCGCTCATCAATGATACGCTTCGTTTTGCCGGTGCGGGCGTTGCTCGCGAGAATAGAGTTGTCGCCAAACACAAATTCGGGAGCATGGATATGTCCGATTTTTACTTCGGATTGCATCATCGGGCGTTCTTTGTAGAGGGCGGCGAGGTAGTCAGCTGCGTGTGCCTGCGCTTTTGCAACATTGTCGGTGGCTACGCGCACCGTCAATTTGTCTTTGCCGTCCTCGTGGGTTATTATCAACTGATAACTGAGAATATCCACGCCGTGTATTGGAACGAATATGCTGCGAATGTCTTCGTAATAAAGCGAGATAGGTCCGATGCGGGCACCTGCTTCGGCGCGTCCGAGAAGCTTGAATTTGCGGTTGCTCGCGCCTTCCGGTTCTATCCACACGCCACGGTCGCCCAGCGGGTAGCGAATCATGGGTTGCAACGTGCGGTATAGCGTGGTGACGACCAACTCGCCTTCGCGCCCGGTTTCGTGCAGGACTTCGCCGGTTTCTTCGTCGATTATCTCCACTATCACAGCATAATCAAACACACGATGTTCGTTGAAATCACACGTGTCGTCGCAAAAGCCCACCAATCCGCCGTCCACCAACGCATAACAGGACGAGCGGATGCTGACGCCCGGACAAATACTCTGCACAAATTTACGCTGGTCGGGAAAGAATGTTTCGCCGCCAAAATAGATCCGTTCGACAAACGACAAGTCAACCTTATGTTCGTGTGCATATTGAAAAATAGACACAATGGTGGTTGGCACGCCCGCCAAAACATTGGTGCGGTGCTGCTCAATGATGTGAATAATATCGGTAATGGGAATGCTGCCCATAATCGGATATTCAATCATGCTGATGGGACAAGCCCGTATCCAGTCGTGCGCATAAAGAAAACTTGCATACATTTGACCGCCGTAGAAGAGATTGGCGAAGCGGTCGCCCGTTTTAATACCGTTGTGCAACATGGCCTGCCCCGTAAGTTCACAAAACGTAGCGTATTCATCCTTGGAAAAAACCGAAAATTTCGGCGCGCTGGTAGTGCCGCCGCTTTTGAAAGCAATGCCATCTTTGAATGGTGCTGTCAACACACGATTGTCGTTGCCGGAAGTATTGGCATTCCAAAATTCAGCATGGTGGATGACGGGCACTTGCTCAAGCGACGTGAGTTTTTCCGGCAGATTTTTATATAATTCCCCATAATATGGGGAATATTGCCGTGCATATTGCAAAAGATAATCTAAATTGTATAATTTCATATTGAAATTTATTTTTTCGGCTCGTTGCCCATCACAAATTCTAATTTTCCTCCGGCATGAATCGTCGCAAAGTCGATGTAGAAATTTTCGTACAGTTTGCCATTCAAATACATTTTTTGGACGTATTTATTTTCTGCACTATTATTTTTGGCGACAATCTTGAATGTTTTGCCGTTGCCTACATTAATAACCGCTTCATTGAGAATCGGACTGCCGAAAATGTATTTTCCACCTGCCGGTTCCACTTGATACAGCCCCATTGCCGACAGAATATACCACGCCGACATTTGACCGACGTCCTCATTGCCGCTCAAGCCGTCGGGTTGGTCGGTGTACATTGTTTCCAGCACTTCGCGTACTTTTTCCTGGGTTTTCCACGCTTGCCCCACGTATGGATACAAGTATATGATGTGGTGACTCGGCTCGTTGCCGTGTGCATATTGTCCGATGAGGCCGCTGATATCGGGCGAGGCATCTTTTCCCAAATCGCCTTCCACGATAAACAGCGAGTCTAATTTGGAAATAAATTTTTCTGTGCCGCCAAACAAATCGACTAAACCTTGCACATCGTGGGGAACGAGCCAGGTGTATTGCCAAGCGTTTCCTTCGGTATAGTCATTTTCGCGGTGTTTCGCATGAAATGGATTGAGCGGTTCTTCCCTAAACTTTCCTTCGGAGGATAATCCGCGCATAAAGCCTGTTTCTTTATCAAAATAATATTGATACACCTTGCTGCGTTTGAGAAAATAGTTGTAATCGTCCGTTTTGCCCAATTTTAGGGCAACTTGTGCCAATGCCCAATCGGCAATGCCGTATTCCATCGCCTTGGACAAGCCTTCACCCTCCTTGTCGTAGGGGATGTAGCCGTATTCTTTCATGTATTTCAACCCACGCTCGTCAAGCATTGCCGACGTGCGCATGGCTTCATACGTAAATTCCATTTCCAATCCTTCTTTGACATAACCTTTCAAAATGGCGTCCGCTACCACCGGAATAGCGGGGTTTCCAACCATGCAATTGGTTTCACAGCCCATCAAATGCCACACAGGCAATTTCCCTTGCTTCAAATAAATGTCAATAAATGAGGTGATCATATTTTTCATTTTTTCGGGATGAATCAGCGTCATCAACGGATGTGCTGCTCGGTAAGTGTCCCATAATGAGAGGGTTGTATAGTTTACGACGTCTGATGCAATCAATGGCACGTCGCAAAATTCGGACGGCGCAATCATCGTGTGATACATTGCCGTATAAAAAATGGTCTGTACTTTTTTATCGTTTGTCTTGATTTTAATTTTGCTCAATTCATCATTCCAAGCTTTATTTGCTTGAGCAATAGTCTGTTGAAACGTGTCGTCGTTAGCGGACGCAGCACATTCTTTCACCATATTCCATTTTGCCTCGGCAATGCTGGTTGGGGAGAGTGCTACTTTCACATAAACTTCTTCTCCTTCGTTCGTATCGAAAAATACCACACCATATTTTCTTCCGGAAACAACAAACCGCTTGATTGGTTTTGAAAAAGTTGCCGTGAAATAAATCTTCTGATTGTCAGCCCAGCCTTTGGAATGTCGGTAGCCGGAAACCACCGAATCATTTTCGTGCACGATAGAACTGAAAATGGTTGTGTCGCCGTTTCCGTTTGCCAAATCAATCACTATCGAAGCGTCCCATGCCTGCGGGAAGGTATATTTATGCAGCCCCACGCGTTTGGTAGCGGTGAGTTCCACGCCAATATTGTAACGCTCCAAAAATGTTTTGTAGTACCCCGGTTTTGAAACTTCCGAAGCATGACTGAAATACGACCAAAGGCCGGAATGAGGGTCTTGTTCATTCCCGCGAGCCAGCGTCACATCGCCCACAACAGGCATAAACGTGATGTCGCCCAAATCGTTGCAACCCGTCCCGCTCAAATGCAGGTGACTAAACCCGATGACGGTAGTGTCGCTCACATGATAGCCGGAAGTCCAATCCCACGACGTAGGAATGCTTGTCGGACCCAACTGCACCAGTCCAAAAGGCACATTAGCCCCCATAAAAACGTGTCCGTGACCACCCGTGCCAATGCGTGGATCAACGTATTTTGTCAAATCGGCACCATATACACTGCCGACAAACAGCATAGCGCAAAATAATGTAAAAATTTTGTGTTTCATATTGAATTAAGTAAATCTAATTTTCCGTTGTCAATCAGTGAGATAATCAGTTCGCCAAAGAGGGTATTTTGCCACGCAAACCATTTGCGTGTAAAATGATTCGGGTCGTTTTTGTGGAACGATTCGTGCATAAAACCCGTGTTTGCATCGGTGTTTAGAAGCAGGCTGATGCACTTTTTGATTTCGGCATCGTCCTGACCGGTGAATGCCTTCATCATGATACTCATGGGCCACACCATATCGTAGCCGATGTGTGGGCCGCCGATTCCCTCGCCGGCCGTACCTTTGAAAAAATACGGATTGCTGTCGCTCCACACAAAGTGGCGCGTGTTTTGGTAGGTGGGATTATTCACGTCCACATCGCCCAAATACGCCATTGCCAACAAACTTGGCACGTTGGCATCGTCCATCAGCGATTGATTGCCGAAGCCGTCGACTTCGTAGGCGTAGATTTGACCATATTTGGGATGATTATAGACCGCGTAGGTATTCAGAGCCGTTTCCACTTCCTGTGCCAAAGCGGTGCATTGGCCTGCCAACTCGGTATTGCCTTTGACGGTTGTCAAAATTTCAGATGCTTTGCGCAACGAAGTGACGGCAAAAAAGTTGGCCGGCACTAAAAACAGTAGCGTTGTGGCATCATCAGACGGGCGAAACGCCGACGCAATCAGTCCCACAGGATTCACAGGCTGCCCCCAACCGTCGCACAGCATCGTGTCCGACGCGCGGTCGGTCAATCGCTGAAAGCGGTAAGCACCTAAATTTTCTTTGCGTTGTTGATTTTTGAACGTTTCCAAAATCAGTTCAATCGCCCGCACCCAGTCGTCGGTGAACACACTTGTGTCGCCGGTTGCCTGCCAATAGGCATACGCCAAGCGGATGGGATAGCACAACGAGTCAATTTCCCATTTCCGTTCGTGCAATTCGGGCAGCATCTTCGTGCGGTCTTTTTGCCATTCGCCGCCTGTGGGGCCGTCGTTGAACGCGTTGGCATACGGGTCAAGCAAAATGCATTTTGTCTGCCGATGAATCACGCCCGCCAGCATTTTTTTCAATTCGGGGTCGGCGTTTGCCAGCCGGATATACGGATAAACCTGCGCGCCGGAATCGCGGAGCCACATGGCGTGAATATCACCCGTATAAACAAAGGTGTCGTCCGTGCCGTCCAACACGCGGTAATGCACCGTTGTGTCGAGTGTGTTGGGGAAACAATTCGTGAACATCCACGCCAGTTTCCTGTTTTTCAGCAACTTGGCGATTTCAGCAATCTTATTTTCGACCGCTTGAGATTTGAACAGTCTGTCCGCAACATCCGGACGTTGGCTCACGTACACCCGCGTGTTGTCGGATGCCGCCGTGGTGAACTTCGCAGCACTTGTTGCCATAACTGAAAGCGGCAACAAGGCGATTAATGCAACAATAAACACTATTTTTTTCATAATTTTATCCTATCATTAAAAGACGAGGGCAAAGGTAAGAAATATTTATGAATTATGAAAGTTTTAAACAATCTCATTTGTCAAAAATAATTCTTGTAAATAATGCGCCATTTTTCAAGCAAGAATTCATAAGTTAGCTTTTTATTGACGAACTGCCGGACTGTTTTTGCTATTTTGCTCTTCTATCAAAGAAACACCAACTCCCGACGAGTCAGTACTCTTCTTCAAAAGTTATGGTTTGTATCTCTTATCCTGATAGGGGATTCGTCGGAAAACCTCTATCGGGTTAGCACATGTAGTCGTGGTCATCAGGGCGGAGCCGAGATAACGTCTCATGGTTGTTTAAGCAACGGAAGTCATAAATGACCATCAGAGGTACCCTACGCATACGGCTCTACCCGTAGAGCCGATCGGCCATGAGTTGTTGCGAGCGTTACCGCCAACTGAAGGGTCATAAGCGGTATATGTACCGTTTCCATAGGAGTCGGTGCCAGTGCCCGGCGTCGATGTTATTATCGCGCGATCGTTTAGTCCGGACATTTTGCCCAATGAGGCGGCGATTTAGAGTTCATCCCAGGTAGCGACGAGCATTCCTCTTCCAATGCACCGAACCTCGTGGGCAATGTAATTCCCGCCATAAGTAGGAGTTTCATCCATGCACATCTTCGAGTAGACTAAAATGGTAGAGTTACCGAATTTTTTCTTACATCCCTCATTGGAAATCGCGGGGGGATAGCATCTCAGCGAGTTTGTCGAACATATCTGGGGGCATTGCGCCGGCAGTGGTGGCCGTGGCAAGTGGAACGTGAGCTTCAACCGTGATGTCGCCCCCAGCGGTGTAAACAGCCGAGGTCGTCGTTGTTATCCCGCCGAGGACAGCAGTCGGTGTGCCCGTCACGGATAAAGTCCCGCTTGGTAGGTTATTTGCTTCTGGGGGCAATGTCAGTGATCTGATGCCACTACTTGTCACACGCCCTTTCGTATCGGTTGTGATATATGGCACCAGAAATGTCCCACTATATGCCAGCGTGGTGCTCGCGGGTGGGCCATAATTTCCGGCCGAGCCCACATCGGCCAGGTTCGCATCCGCGATTGTGCCGGACAGTATAGATGTTGGCACAGCATCGGGCATTCTAACGTTATGTGTACTGGCAGAGATGATTCGCCCTTTTGCATCCACTTCGAAGCCGGGAACTCGGAACGTCGCTCCCATCGCCGGAGTTTCCCCGACAGCACTGTTTGTTCCGTATGTATCCGCGGACACGCCCGAATTTGACAACGTAGTAGCAATCGTCCCGGTGGTCAAAGTGGTAGATGCTGACCTCACATCGCCTGTAAGAGCAAGTTCTGTGTCGTTTCCTATTTTGCCGGCCAGGGCGTTATTGATCGCAGTCACCGAAGGAGCCATGGTCGTGCTCCCTGTCATACTATTTCGTACCTGCGTCGGATGCACGTGGTCCCCTCGCGAATAGGCTGCTTCTAACCTGCCTCAGCAGTACCATTCGGGTTCGGATCCGTATCAGAAGCCGTATTTTTGGTAGCGCCGGCAGCGATGCCATCTAACTTGTTTCTATCTGTGCCGGCGCTCAAAGCCGCGGCGGTGGTCGCGGAGCCTGCGGTCGCGGCGCTACCTGTCGTGTTCTGATTCAGCAGAGGTATATCTGCCGGATCCAACGCGCGGAATGTGGGCACACCGTTACCCGTAGAGGGAGCGGCAAATACTAAGTTCTTTGTTTGCGAAGGCAAAGTCGGCACCGACCCGAATGTCTTGACGCCGCTAAGTGTCTGATTTTTTGTATAAACAGAATCACGGAAAGCATTCGAGCCGCTGGAGGTAACATTTATATTTTGAGCGGTCGCATAGACCTGAGTTCAGTAGCCGGAATGGTTGTGCCGGAAGCAATTGTAATTGCATTACTCTTTGCAGGTATCGACGGGTCAGTTAAGAATGTTATATCGCCGCTGAATGTCTGATTTATTGTGTAAACAGAATCACGGAAGGTGTTCAAAGCGATGTTTAATGTGTTTTGAGCAAGAGCAACCTGCGCCTCTGTTGCAAGCCGGATAGTATTTGCAAGAACAGCCGGCGCGCTTTTGGCCGGAACAAGCGGAGCCAAAGCGAATGTTTTGACGCCGGTAAGCGTCTGATTCTTGGTATAAACCGAATCGCGGAACGTGTGCAAAGCGTACAACAGCGTACTGTCTGACCCGGGTGCCAAGGTGGTAGCTCGATCCACGATTTGAATCTTTTGATAAACAGAGTCACGGAAAGCGTTCAAGGTGGTCGACCCTTGACTGCTTCTATTTCTGATAGAGTCAAGAAGTGCCCGACCCATGTTTGCCGACAAGGCATTTATCTTTGCGGTCGATGCCAAAATGTTTTCAACGACGACGTAATTGGCTCCGGGGGCTATTTCGGCCAATTTGGAGCTGTCGGTACCAAATGCCAGCTTATCCGCTTTCGCGGCGATTTGGGTTGGATTGGTGATAACGTTGGCGCTGCCAACCGGTTCCCAATATTTGCCTCCGTTGATGCGAAGGATATAAACCGTACCGTCCTGAATCTGGTAGTACATCGTTCCTTCTGAGGCCAATGCAGCAGGCGGCAAGACCTGCACTCGGGGCAAGAGTAACCCGCCCGATGCGCCGTCCAGTTCCAAGACGGCTCCCGACGTCACCGGTGTCGTCGGATCGCCGCCGATTTTTACTTGTGCTGTGCCTAATGTCCACAGACCGACGCTTAACAACACTGCTGCAGAAACGAAAAGCATCCTTCTCCTCTGCGCTTTTTCTTTCTTTAATGCCATCATTTTCATTCTCATTTTTTTTCTATTGATATGGATGCCCTGACGGGCAAAATATTTTGTATCCCTGCAAATTTTCAACTCTCATTGTTCACTGTTCATTGTTCACTGTTCATGGTGTTGATTTTTCCACTTACTAATTGAACTCGCGCATCTACGTCTATTTATCGAAAAATCTCCGACTCCCGACGAGTCGGAGCTCTTCTTCTGTTGTCAAGGTTTTATCTCTTTTCCTGATAGGGGGCTCGTCGGGAAATCTCTATCGGTTACGGACACACAGCCTTACTGGCAAGGCGTGGGACTTGTCCTCATTCAAGCTAAGATGTAATCAACTCGCGCGGGACGTCATAATCGCCAATTGGGAGTTTCACCAGACCAGCATAGGGGCGGTTGACTCATTCGAGTTAGGTGCTTATCACGTTTATTGGACCGGCGCGTATTGTACAGCATGCCTACCACCAATGTCACCGGGAGAGGATGCACCGTCGATCATATAGGCAATGATTTTTTTATCATCACCGAAGGAATTGAAGCCCACTACGGTGTTGTACGGAATTTGTATATTAGGGTGATAAAGGTCGTTTGTCCAGTTGTTCGCGCGGGTGATTTTTAGCCAAGCATTCATGGCAGCGGTTGCAGGGACATACTCGTTTTTTAAAGGCGTGGGTACATTTGTTTTCGCCCGGCAAAACTCCTCGAGATAATTACCTCGATTCGTGATTGGTTCTGCGCCGAGCAAGCTGTAATTAAAGTTATAACTAGTGTTATGTTAATCAATAAATGTCGGATATAATCGTTTTAATTTTATGCGGGCATCCTTAGCGGTGAATTGCCAGTAGATTTTCGCATTTTTATTATTTCTGTACTCTTGCCACGCCAAAACCT
>BNTP01000036.1 GCA_025996695.1 Bacteroidia bacterium
CACAAATATAAAAGATTCCATCTTTTGCTATTATGTAATAAGATGGATGTTTTAAACGGTCTTTAGAGTAATTGAAAAATGTTACTTCTTGATTTTCAACAAATTGATTTTTATAAATATATCCAACCCCAACCGTTTCTGTATTAGGATAAAGTACAGCTTGTAGTTTTGCCTTGTTAGGCAACTGCTGCGTTTGACCATGCACTATATCTGTCAGTGCAAAAATTATACTTGTTATGAGTGCGATTTTAAAAAATATTTCTTTCATATCATTTTGTATTTGTTTTCCTACCCTTACGACTTTATAGGTCTTGCCCCGTGAAATGGTTTCTGCACTCCATCTTAAATTTTTGGACACCAAAAAGCGGACTTAATTATCCGCTAAAAGCGGGTATCGCTTTTTCTTTTTTATACCATAAAAATTGTTTTTGTATTTATTTTGGGCGTAAAGGTAAAGGATATTTTTTGATTTTCAAAATTTTTTTTCATCTTTTTTTGACGCTTTCTGAAAAATCAAGCATGCCGGAATTTCCGGCGTAAAATTTCGATAACCCCGTACAAGCGAAGCGGAGGGCACTGAAAAACCCTCCATCTGATTCAGGCGGACAAAATTAGGCTAATTCATTGGCAAAATCCATTGTAATATGCCAACTTTTTTGTACCTTTAAAGCCAAAAACAAGGTTATTATGCTTCCACAACAAGGTAGTCTTTTGTTAAGTAATCACACAGATTTGTATGATTTGATTATCCGTAAAGATAATTTATTGCGTCAGATCAAGGAATTGATAGATTTTTCATTTGTACGCAAAGAATTGGTCAACAAGTATTGCCCCGACAATGGACGCAAGGCAATCGATCCTGTTTGCCTGTTCAAGTATCTGCTATTAAAAACTATCTATGACATCTCAGATGTGGATGTTGTAGAACGTGCTTATGTGGACATGTCTTTCAAATATTTCCTGGATATGGCACCGGAGGAGGATGTGATAAATCCAAGCACCTTGACCAAATTTCGTCGTTTGCGCCTGAAGGATATGGATTTATTGAATATGCTTATCAATAAGACCGTGTCCATAGCCATAGAAAAAGGCATTATCAAATCCACCTCCATTATCGTGGATGCTACACACACAGGCTCTCACTCTAATCCTCATACACCTGTGGAGGTGTTAAAGATGCGTTCCAAACAGTTGCGTAGATGTTTGTATGAAGTGGATGAGTCTATCAAAGAGACTCTTCCCGGAAAGAATGAAGATAGCGATTTGGAACACGAGCTTACTTATAGCCAAGCCTTGGTAGAGCATCTTCAAGACAAAGAACAATTGACGGCAGTTCCCAAGATAAAAGAGAAACTGAATATGCTCAGGGAAACATTGGATGATATCGCCGACTATTACACTACCTCCACAGATACTGACGCTCGCACAGGTCACAAAACCAAAGACAGTTCCTTTTTTGGTTATAAGACCCATATTGCCATCAGTGAAGAACGTATTATCACAGCAGCTACCATTACTTCCGGAGAAAAAGGCGATGGACCACAATTGCCACTGTTAGTTGAAATCAGCAAGGATAATGGCATACAGGTAGATACTGTTATTGCAGATACAGCCTATTCCGGACGTGATAATCTTAAATTAGCAGCCGAAGAACACATAGCGTTAGTTTCCAAATTGAACCCTTCCATCAGTCACGGCGTGCGTAAAGATGCCGACAAGTTTGAATATAATAAAGATGCAGGCCTGTATGTATGTCCTGCCGGACACATGGCTGTTCGCAAGGCAAAAGATTCTTGGATTAAGGATAAAAGAAATCCAAGGGAAGTGTATTATTTTGATGTAGAGAAATGTATGGTTTGTGCCTTGCGAGAGGGATGCTATAAAGCCGGAGCCAAAATCAAAACTTACAAGGTTGCCAAAAAGGCAGATACGCAAGTCGAACAGTTGAAATTCCAACAAAGCAATCATTTCAAAGAGAAATATCGGGAACGTTATAAGATAGAAGCCAAAAATGCAGAACTAAAACAAGCAGATGGCTATGACCGAGCTAATTCTCATACGGCTTGGCAGCTATGCAAATGCAAGGTGCCATGACCATCTTTGCTGCAAATCTAAAGAGAATACTCAAACTGATGTAAAATAGGAAATACTTCCTTTCTGTCTTTTGTAACACCCTTCTAAAGCAAGGTAAAACACTCCTTGGGCTGCTATTCCCATATAAAAATCAATTTACAAAAAAATCAGCAACCACCAAATTTTCACTGACAGTTGCTGGATTCTGCACTGCGTAGAGTATAGGGGTTGAAAAATAGGGGACTTTTTCAGTGCCCTCGCGAAGCGCAGTGCGGGGTGGGCTAAGCACCCCATATAACGGAACAAGCCGCATCAGGACTCAAAAGTCCCGTTACGGCTTGTTGTATGTTTGTGAAAATATTATTTAACGCCGGAATCGCGCGAACGCGCAGACGCTCTTGCACAGGTGCGCAAATGCGAAGGAATTTACCCCACTCCCCATTAAATTGCTGATAATGAGGGAGTTATGGCCGCTTTATGTTTATTACCTACCATCTGTCTAACACTTATTTTTGTGAGTATTATATTTACATCCTACGTAGTTGCAACCACATCGCGACTAGAACCCCAGCCCGTCGTCAATGACTTGAACTTTCTTTTCCAAGAGGACTAATTCGGCTTTAAGATCGTCAATTTTGCGTTGAAGGTCTTTGACTAAACCGTTGCCACCCTTTGATTTAGATGAAACAGTCAAGAAGCCGATGTTGTTTTCATACGTCTGAATGTCGTTACGCAACCGTTCGTGTTGGCGCAACAATCTGTCGCGCTCGTCCAACAAGCGGGGTTTCGATTTTTCGTCGCTATTATTGACCTCCTTCACGCTGGTTTGAAAATTTTGCAGTCGCCGTTCAGTATTTGCCACTTTTAAGCGGTCAAATTGAACATCCATCACCGCATTAAATTCGTCGTGAATTTTATCTTTTTCGCGGAACGGCACGTGTCCGGCAGCGTTAAATTGTGTCCGAAACTCTTTCAGCATCGGTATCGCTTGATCAGCTGGAATTGCCGTATCGAAATTTTTGACTTGTTCAATGATGTCTTTTTTCTTTTGCAAATTTTCCGTTTCTTCGGATTTGCGTGAAGAGAATTGGCTCTTTTTACGTTCAAAAAAGGCGTCACAAGCGGCGACAAAGCGTTTCCAAACCGCATCGGAATGTCTACGCGGCACTTGTCCGATGGTTTTCCACTCTTTTTGGAAAGCAATCAACTTATCGGTCGTCACTTTCCAATCTTCGCTGTCTTTGAGTGCTTCTGCTTGTTCGCAAAGGCGTTGCTTTTTCGACAGATTAGAGTCCAAATCGCTTTTCAAGCCTTTGTAAAAATCACTTTTCGCTTGGAAAAAGGTGTCGCAGGCAGCACGGAATCGTGCAAATATCTTGACGTTATCTTTCTTGGGGGCAAAACCAATGGTTTTCCATTGAGCTTGCAACTCTAAAACTTGCTTGTTTTGTTCGTCCCATTCTTTTGCATTCGTCAATTTGGAATAATCAATGGCTTCCAAGACTTCATAAAGAGCTGTTTTAGCAACCAAATTAGCTTCTTCTTTTTCTTTCAACGCATCAAAATGCTCCTGATGTTTTTTATTGATGACGGATGAAGCCGCCTTAAATCGCGTCCAGATTTCTTCACGTACTTCACGGGCAACCGGACCGATTTCGCGCCATTCGTCATGCAGTTTTTGCAGTTGATAAAAGGCCGAAATAACATCTTGTTCGGCGTCTAAGCGCTCTCCGGCTTCACACAGCGTGACTTTCAATTCCAAATTTTTCTTGAAATCATAATCGCGCATCTCGTTGTTGATTTTTACCAAATCGTAAAATCTTTCGCAGTCGTGATGATACTCCTTCCACAAATCATTGACAAGTGTTTGCGACACTTGCCCGATTGCTTTCCACTCCTTCTGCAACTGCTTGTAGGTGTCGTAGGATTTTTGGAAATCTTCGCCGTTTGTGTCCGCTAATGCCTTGATTTGTAGAATGATAGCTTGCTTCTTTTTCAGATTTTCTGTTTGTTCTTTCTCCTTTTCGGCAGAAAGTGCGGCTTTTTTCTCGCGAAAATCTGCCAACAGCCGTTTCAAATCTTCTTCGAGCGCATCGGTCTCGGGCATAAACTCCTCTTCCAAACCGCCTGCTTCGACAAAAGCCTTTTTTGCGGCCTCCGTTTCAGTGCGTTTCAACTTGTAAAAATTCTGTTTTATCGCATCAATTTCTGCTTTTACAGCTTCGTCAACAGGCAACGCAACCACTTCTGACAGGCGATCTATCAGTTCTTGTTTTGTCTTCGCACCTTTTTCTGCGACTACTTCTATTTCAACTTGTGGTTCTTGTGTTTCCACGTCTGCGACGTCGCCTATAACGTCAACTACGTTTACTTTGTCTACACTGTCTACAACTTTGTCAGCTACGTCTACAACTTCGTCTACACTGTCTACACCGGCTACAACTTCGTCTACACTGTCTACAACATTGTCTACGCCGCCTACAACTTCGTCTATTACTTCATTCATAATGAATATTGCTTAATTCTATTGCACAAAGTTACTACATTTTTTACAAATGCAAGCACTTTTTAGAAATTTTTTTCAATCAATTTCAATAGTTCATCAACAGCATCGGCTTCAGGGATGTTTTTGAGGATGCATTCTTTGCCCTTGTAGAGGCTGACTTTGCCTGCTCCCGCACCGACATAACCATAATCGGCATCTGCCATTTCGCCTGGCCCGTTGACAATGCAGCCCATAATTGCGATTTTTAGCCCGACGAGATGCGATGTGGCAGCTTTGACTCTCTTGATGGCGGTCTGCAAATCAAAAAGGGTGCGTCCACAACTCGGACAAGAAATGTATTCCGTCTTCGTGATGCGTCGCCCCGTTGCCTGCAAAATGCCAAAAGCAACAGATTCTACTTCTTGAGGCGTGATGTTAGGTGCGGTATTTGTCAACCGAATGCCATCCACCAAGTTATCCAAGAAGAAAACGCCACAATCAATAGCCGCTTTGATACGGAAAGCGTTCAAGTCGGGTTCGTGATAAGTGGCGCACAAAACCCGCGCAGACGATTGCATAGCGGGATTCGCCACCATGATGAAAGACGTGTCAGGCACATCGTCATAAGGCATCTCTCGCACTTCAACCGGCAACCGGCAACCGCTAACCGGTAACTGGTAACTGGTAACTGCTAACTGTCGCGTTGCATAATCAACCAAAAGACGAGCCACGGGGATTTCTGCTTCGGGGTCTTCGCTCAACGACACACGGATTGTATCGCCAATACCTTCTCTTAGGAGCGTGCCTATTCCGACGGCTGATTTGATGCGTCCGTCTTCGCCATCACCGGCTTCTGTTACGCCCAGATGCAGCGGAAAAGCCATGCCTTCTTTGTTCATCTCGTCAACCAACAGTCGAACGGTCTGCACCATGACATAAGTGTTTGAAGCCTTGATGCTTAGCACCACATTCGTAAAGTTTTCAGCCATGCACACGCGCAAAAACTCCATGCAAGATTCAACCATTCCACGGGGCGTATCGCCATATTGAGTCATGATGCGATCGGATAGCGAGCCGTGATTGACTCCGATACGTATGGCAGTATGATTGGCTTTGCACAGATTCAGAAAAGGGATAAAATCTTTGACGGGATCGCCGAAATTACCCGGATTGATGCGCACTTTTTCGACTGTTTGTGCAGCCGCTTCAGCCGCTTTGGGGTTAAAGTGAATATCCGCAATAAGTGGCGTTGTGTAGCCCAAAGCGTGCAATTGCTCTTCAATGTTTTTCAAATTTTCCGCTTCACGAACGCCTTGTGCCGTCAAGCGGACGTATTCGCTGCCTGCCTCAATGATTCGAATACATTGCTGCACAGACGCCTCTGTGTCCATGGTTGATGTATTAGTCATGGATTGAATGCGAATCGGATTATCTCCGCCCAAAGGTGTGTTCCCGATTTGCACTACGGTTGATTTTCTGCGCTGATTCATGATTCTTGGGCACACAGATGACACTGATTTCTGTTTAATCTGTGTCATCTGTGTGCTAAATTTAATTTGTTTTGTATCTGAATTTGACGGCAGCCAATTCGTCGTTGGCTTGCACGATTTTTTTCTTCAAATTTTCTTTGTACTCTGCTAATTTGACTTGCAAAGACGCATCTTTGACCGCTAAAAATTGTGTTGCCAAAATAGCGGCATTCATCGAAGCATTGATGCCAACCGTTGCCACAGGGATGCCCGGAGGCATTTGAACGATTGCCAGCAAGGCGTCCATGCCGTCAAGTGTCGCATTGATGGGAACGCCAATGACCGGCAAAGTTGTCATCGAAGCAATCACTCCGGGGAGGTGAGCTGCCATTCCGGCGGCTGCTACAATCACTTCAATGCCTCTGCTTTGGGCATTTTTGGCAAAATTTTCCACTTCTGCGGGTGTCCGATGTGCCGACAATGCATGCATCTCGAACGGAATAGCAAACTCATCAAAAATTTTCGCGGCTTTTTCCATTATGGGCAGGTCGGATGTGCTTCCCATAATGATGCTTACACGCGGTGTCATTCGGCAACGAATGTTTTATATTTGTCTGCCGACAACAATTTATCCAACTGTGAAGCGTCAGCTACTGCCACTTTCAAAATCCAACCTTTGCCATACGGATCGGAATTGACCAATTCGGGTTGATCTTCCAAGTCAGCGTTGAGTTCCAATACTTTAGCATCAACAGGCATCAACAAATCGGACACGGCTTTCACGGCTTCGATTGAGCCGAAAATTTCATTTTGCGGGATAGTTTCGCCAACGGTTGCTACGTCTACAAACACAATTTCGCCCAACTGGTCTTGTGCATAGTCTGTAATACCCACGTAAGCACTATCGCCTTCCAAACGAATCCACTCGTGGTCGTTAGTGTACTTCAAATTTTCAGGAAAATTCATCTTTTTACAATTTTATATGTTATACAATAATAAGTTATACAATAATTCAGAGCACAAAGGTACAAAAATAATTATTAATTAAAAATTAAAAATTAAATGGTTATCAGATATTGCACCTAATGTGAATTCCCTACGGGAAATTGTTGGAGATGATCGCATCCATTTTCTATTGATATGCAAGTCCTAACGGACTATTTGCCCGTAGGGCATTCATATCAATAGAAAATGACATCCCTCCCAAGCGTTATAGCCCGTAGGGCTTTCACCTTATTTTTAGGCATTATATCCGGTATTCATACAAATCTTTCAATCACACGAATCACAGTTCAAGACCCTACTTCACCACCAAAGGCTGCTTGAATTGCTGCACATTGCCCAGCGCGTCAAAAGCTTCCATGTAAACAATGTAGACACCGGCGCGTAAATTGCCACCCAAAGTGCGATAAATCGCACCACTGCTGCTTAAAACCTCATTGTTAAATACCGTTTCCACTTTTCGCCCCATCAAATCGTAGATAAACAGTCGACAGTTGTAGCCCGCTCTATCTAATTGATAGTGAATCCCGTACTGATTGTTTCCGGGCGACGGATATTCGATTTTAATAACGTTGGGGTTGTCCAATGACTCGATGCCTGTTGGGGCAGAGGGGTCTAATGTTTGCACCACAAAATCATCGAACGAAAAGGCTGTGGCATTTGATTTCGTGGCGTAACACATGACACCAAACCAATTGTTTGTTGCCGGAGTGTCCGAAATCACACACGAGCCTTCCTCTGTGAAAGAGCTTTCACCTTCCAAGCGCGAATAGAGCGTGAAGGTTCCCAAATAATCCCATGTGGCTCGAATATCTACCGACACCGGATTCCTTTTTACACGATCTTTTGCTCCAGTAATCAAAGCTCTGTTGCTCCTGCCCTTAATCGCCTGCCATAAACTAATCTGATCATCAGACGATCCGCCGATGCGCACAAACAGTCCGTTGGGATCAAGCAAATCTTCTTCGTCGCTCAGCAAAAAGATTCGCAGATAATTACTTGTGGATGGATCAAAATTCATTTTCACGGAAAATGTCCACTCACCATTTTTGGCTACATTTGTTGGCGTTCGCAACTGGGCAGTTACGTCCGCTTTTTTGGAGCCGTTTAGCTGCAAGCGACCGTCATTGACTGCAAACGAATCGACATCACCTGTCCAATTAATACTTCGACCTACGCCTGTGAAGGCTCCATCGTTGAAATTCTCAGTAAACTGAGCACTCGCAATCATTGATTGCATTAACACACACAAAATTAAACTAATTTTCTTCATGATGAAAAAATTGTTTTAGTTATTTATATTTAGTACTTTTGCAGGCTCAAACCCTGCGTTTTTTTGGAATTATTTAAGAAAAGGCATTTGTAGGACTTGATCACCGCATTTGCATTTGGTTAGTAATTCCTTTGCAAAGATACGCTGTTTTTTTGAGATAAACAAGGAAAAAGTAAAATAATTTTAATAAAAATTTGAAAAACAATGAAAGTGGCTATTGTAGGCGCCAGTGGCGCGGTCGGTCAAGAATTTTTGCGCGTGTTGGACGAACGAAATTTCCCAATGGATGAATTGTTGTTGTTTGGCTCTTCTCGCAGTGCCGGAACGACGTATAAATTTCGTGGAAAAGACATTGTGGTCAAAGAACTCAAGCACGGCGATGATTTCAAAGGGGTAGATATTGCCTTTACATCGGCAGGAGCCGGCACTTCCAAAGAGTTTGCCGAAGATATTACAAAACACGGAGCTGTGATGATCGACAATTCCAGTGCGTTTCGTATGGATGCCGATGTGCCTTTGGTGGTGCCGGAAGTGAATGCGGCTGATGCCCAAAATCGTCCTCGCGGCATTATTGCTAATCCTAATTGTACAACTATTCAAATGGTGGTGGCTCTGAAACCATTGGAAAAACTGTCGCACATCAAGCGTGTGCATGTTTCAACGTATCAAGCGGCATCCGGTGCAGGTGCGGCTGCGATGGACGAATTGGCAAATCAATACAGGCAAATTGTGAATGGCGAAAAACCGACTGTAGAAAAATTTGCGTATCAATTAGCCTACAATTTGATTCCTCAGGTAGATGTTTTCACCGACAACGGCTATACCAAAGAAGAAATGAAAATGCATCACGAAACGCGTAAAATCATGCATTCGGATGTGGAAGTGAGCGCGCTGTGTGTGCGTGTACCCTCATTGCGTGCCCATTCCGAGGCTATTTGGATAGAAACAGAACGCCCGATTTCTGTGGAAGAAGCACGTGCGGCTTTTGAAGCTGCCGAAGGCGTGGTTGTGCAAGATAATCCGGAAAAGAAAGAATATCCGATGCCGCTGTTCCTTGCCGGAAAAGATCCGGTGTATGTGGGACGTATCCGCAAAGATATTTCTAATCCCAACGGCTTTTCATTCTGGTGTGTGAGTGATCAAATCAAAAAAGGCGCAGCACTCAATGCCGTTCAAATCGCAGAATACCTTATTAAAATTAAAAATTAAGAGTTGTGCTTTTGTTTGGGAGCACGACAAATTGTCGCGCGCCCTTTTTAATTCTTAATTTTTAATTCGATAACACCCAATATAGTCCCCGTCAGGCAGCAGAGCAGGTGAATCTTCTTGCAAGCGGAAATCGTAAATAAATTCTGCTTTGTTTTTGTCGGGCGACAGGATGATGCGAAATTTTGGATCTTCACCAATGATGCAGTTGATAATCGTTGCATCGGGGTCGGTCGGGTCGTCGTTGGTGGCTTCGTTGGAAAACAGGCAGTTACGAAAGGTGTAATGTAAATTTTGTGCCTCTTCGGCAAAACTTATTCGGGAGGTTGAATTGTAATTCGCTCCCCAAATGATACAATTTTCAAAGGCGGCTTGCGTATTGTCGTGTAAAAACACGGTGGCATCTTTGGTATTGCCCCAGCCATATTCCGCTTTGCCGCTGAAATAGTAATTCGCTAGCGTGCAATGACTTAGCGTGTAGCATCCGCCGGCTAAAGTCAATAAACCGTCTCGGGCATTGCTCAATTCGCAGTTTTCGATGCTCATCAGGCAATTTGTCGCACGCAACAACATCCCTTTGAAGTTGGTCAGCACGGAATTTTGCATCGTCAATTTCGGTTGCAGGGGATCTGACTCTGCGAATATCAGCCCGTAGGAGCCATTTCGTATTTGGGCGTATTCAATGACGTTGTTGTAACTTTCAGAGTCAAAATAAATGCCGCCCCATTGTCCCGGAATGCGGTCGTAAGGAATGCCAACCATTTGGTCGAAGCGGTCGCCACGAATCGTGACAGGATTTTCTTCCGTCCCAAGTAGTTGTAGCGTACCGTGAACAATGATTTCTGCATCCGGATGCATATATAAACGCGAACCTGCCGAAACAGTCAACGTTGCGCCCGCTTGCACCACCAAACTATCATATATAAGGTAGGGTTTTGCATTATTGAGCGTGCTGTCAGTCGTTACACGAATTTCTTTCCGAATTTCAACATCTTGCGCAACGGCTTGCAACACCACTGTTTGCCGCACGCCATTGGTGACAAACACGATTCGGTCAAGAATTTCTGTAGGAATATCGGATTGATTTTCAGACGGTTGCACTGCCACTAAAACATATAAACTATCTTTTGCCAAAATTTCAATATCTGAAAAGCTGTCGCCGGCCCGTCCATCTACATTAATTTTGAAATTCCCGCCTTTTTCAAGCGAAACAGATGAAATAAGTAATTTTTTTGAGGAGGTATTCCGGATATTGAAAGCGGCAAAGGGTGTCCTAATCGTGGATACAATAGTATCAAACGCCACGGTGTCGGTCGAAAAAGTCAGCACATCATCTGGACTCATGGAGTAGTTTTCAAAATCATCGTTGCAGGCAGCAAAAAATGCTGCCAGCACGATGACCAATGAAGAATGAAAACGGTTCATGAAATAAAAACGCCGAGAATTTGATTTTATTGTTGTATGTCCGGTATTTTTTTTGTTTTTAATAATTTGGGGGTGAATTTTGACTTTATTTTAGACTTTCGGCACATCTTTTAAGACCGCTTTCAACAAATCCCACCATTTGCTAACGGTTTCGATTTCCAAACGTTCTTCGGGCGAATGGGCTCCCATAATGGTGGGTCCAAACGACATCATATCCAATGCGGGATTTTTTTCCTTGAAAAGTCCGCACTCCAAACCGGCGTGGATGCTGATGATTTCGGGGTATTGACCGTACATTTTTTTGTAAGTTTCCTTGCTTGCCAGCAAAATAGGCGACTGTGGGTCAGGTTTCCAGCCGGGATAGCCGTCGGTAGTTTGCACTTCGGCAGAGGCTAAGCGGAAAACAATGCCCACCTGCGTGACAATGTCGTCTTTGGCGGAGGCTGTTGAACTGCGCTGGCTGGTTGTGACCACGATTTTTTGATTGTCCTGCATTTTGACAGAAGCCAAATTGGTGGAGGTTTCCACCGTCCCCGGCATGTCGTGACTCCAGCCAATCACGCCGTGTGGCAAGGCATACAGTGCTAATATCAAGTCAGTTGTTGCTTTTTTGTCGAAAATCTGAGGCGGCTGGTTGGTGGAGTTCATTTGAAGTTGAACGTTACGGTCTTCCGCCGGCAATTCCGTTAAGATGTTGGCTTGCAGGATGTTGAGCTGTGCAACGGCTTCTTCTTTCAACGTCACCGGCACGCCCACCGTAGCGCGTGCTTCGCGTGCAATCGCATTGTGCAGATTACCGCCGTCGATTTCAGAAATGAAAATCGTCCCTTTTTGCATTATATTATATAGGTAGCGCGCCAAAATTTTGTTGGCGTTTCCCAATTCTTTATGGATGTCGCTACCGGAATGCCCCCCTTTGAGTCCTGAAATTTTGACTTCAAACCAAAAATATTTGCTTGGGGAAGGCTCCCAGCGATAGGTAAATACCCCGCGCGTGTGTTTGCCGCCAGCGCACCCGATGCAAAATTCGCCCCATTCTTCACTGTCCAAATTCAGCAAAATGCCGCCTTTCAGAAATTCGGGATTCAGGTTGTTAGCACCGTTCAAACCGGTTTCTTCGTCGGTGGTAAACAGAGCTGTGATTGGCCCGTGTTCTACACCCGGAGTGGTCAAAATGGCTAAAGCAGCCGCCACGCCAATGCCATCATCGCCGCCTAAAGTGGTGCCGCGAGCTTTCACCCAGCCATCTTCGACATACGTTTGAATCGGGTCGTTTTCAAAATCAAACGTCACGTCACTGTTTTTTTCGCACACCATGTCTACATGCGATTGTAAAATCACCGTTTTGCGATTTTCATAGCCGGATGTCGCCGGCTTTCGGATAATTACGTTGTCTGCGCCATCTTTTTGCGCATCCAAATGGTGTTCTTTTGCAAAATCCAATAAAAACTGGACAATTTTCCCTTCTTTTCTTGAAGGACGAGGCACGGCTGTGATTTTGTCGAACAAATTCCACACTGCGGACGGGTTTAATTCCTTTATTTCCATACTCATAAATGTTAATACAATTTAATTTCTTATTTAAGGGCATAAAGTTACTAAAAATTTTTGAAATAACAAGGAAAATTGCCGAAAAATAGAAAAAAAGGTTTTACATTTGCACCCTGAAAGGAGGAGTGTCATTGCAAGTTTGATTCGCGATGATATGAGTAACAAAATGAAAAATTAAACAAAATGAAAAAATTAAGACAAACATTTTTAGGACTTATCGCCTTGACGGGTGTAGTCGTGGTATTTACACAATGTGAAAAAAAGGATGCAACCGCATCGTCTATCCCTGCAGTAGGGGGTGTCAGCACTGAATTGCTGCCTTTGGCGTATGTAGATGCCGATTCTTTGGTGGCGCATTTGGATTTTCACAAAAGGTTGGCTGATGCATTTGAAACCAAATTGAGCAAACAAAACGCCGCTCTGAACGCTGCCGGACAGAAACTTCAAAATGAAGTCATCGCTTTTCAACAAAAAATGCAAAACAACGCTTTTTTAAGTCAAGAACGTGCACAACAGGAGCAAACACGCATCCAGCGCATGCAAGCTGACCTCGAAAAACGTGCCGATCAAGTGCAACAAGAGTTGGCTGTGGAACGGAGTAACATCCAACTGCAATTAAACGACTCGCTAGTGGCTGGTGTTAAGGCGTTTAACACTCCTCAAAAGTACCAAATGATCATCACTAAATCGGCGATGTTGTATGCCGACGAACGCTACGACATTACCGCAGAGGTAACTACATTTCTGAACAAACGCTTCAAGTAAATTGCTTTACTTAATCCCCGTTACGTTGGGAGAAACGCCGATAGAGCGCGTCTTGCCGGCATATAATAAAGAAATTATCGTCAAAATCCGCCATTTCATCGTTGAAAATGTGCGGACGGCGCGGCGTTTTCTCAAACAAACCGACCCCGATTTTCCGATTGACGATTCAACGTTCTTCACGCTTAACAAGCACACTTCGCGCGATGATGTATCCGAATTTTTGCAGCCAATAGCAGCCGGGCTTCCGATGGGCATCATTTCGGAAGCGGGCTGTCCCGCGATTGCCGATCCGGGGGCGGAGGTGGTAGCGATTGCTCAGCAAAAAAACATCCCCATAGTGCCGCTGGTGGGCCCGTCGTCCATCTTATTGGCTCTCATGGCATCGGGATTTAACGGACAAAATTTCGCGTTCAACGGCTATTTGCCAATCGACAGCGAACAGCGCCTGAAAATGCTCAAGCAATTGGAACAAAAAATTTACACCGAGCACCAAACGCAGCTTTTTATTGAAACGCCGTACCGCAACAATAAAATGGTTGAAGACATCCTCAAAACCTGCAAATCCACCACCAAACTCTGCATCGCCGCCGACATCACCACTGATAATGAGTGGATAAAAACAAGAACGATTGCCGAATGGAAAAAAAAC
>BNTP01000037.1 GCA_025996695.1 Bacteroidia bacterium
AGACATCTACGACGAGGTCCATCTCTCCCACACCCACGCCTTTACGTTCTGGTTTGGGGGGGGGGGGGGTAAACTCCTTGCCCTCGGCACGCGCAGCGTGTCGGCTTGTCCTTTGCGCGATTTCCGCGCAAAACAATTTTATCACACACATACAAATGAGCCGTAACAGGATTTTCGTGTCTTGTTGTGGCTTGTTGTGTCATGTTCCGTTCCGTTGCATCATGTTGCGTCCTAGCGAGGGCGGCCTGTTCCGTCATTGCGAGGGCGAAGCCCGAAGCAACCCAGCAAAAGCCGCTGGTTTGCTTCGCCATGCTCGCAATGACGGCGGCTTGTTCGCATGGGGTGTCTCCGCTGCGGGACTACGTCCCTCCGGTCGACAAGACGGCGCCGTTTTTTTAAGAGAGAGGGGAAAGGCAGCGGCGACTCCGCCGCCGCTGCCTTTCCCCCGACCCCCACGTGAGGGTCGTCTTGTCGACCGAAGCAAAGCGGGCTTTAGCCCGCTTTGCGGAGCGGAGACACCTCATGCGAACAATGAACAATGAACAATTAATAATGAACAATGAACAATGAACAATGAACAATCACATGACAATAAAAGGAACACGCAAGGGGATGATTAGCCCCCATCCCGTTAGGGATGGGCAGCTCGGTAGAAAATCATCGCCTCCCAACCCTGCTGCATGTAGGCATGCAACCCAATTTTCATCGTCCCGCAGGGACGGGATGTGCATAACCGTAGGTGGAGCGCAGCGCAACCTACGGAAAAAGGCGCCAACACTCGTCCAAGCCCTGCAAGGGCGAGATTATGATAATGCCGTCCCATGCGGGACTAGGAGGCGCATCGCCCTCCAATACCGTAGGTTGCGCTGCGCTCCACCTACGGTTATGCACATCCCGTCCCTGCGGGACGATGCCCCATGCGAATAATGAACAATTAATAATGAATAATGAATAATGAGAAACGAAAGAACAATAATTACAAACAAAAAATTACAAACAAAAATGAAAGCAAGAAGCATTTATTTTAGCCTGCTCGGCCTGGTGGCTTTGAGCAGCAGTTGTGCAACCGATTTGTATCAATCCAATCCGGTGCAGAGTAGTGAGAGGGAGATTTCCTTCAAGACGTTCGCGGACAAACAGCTGCGAGCGAGTGTAACCACCACAGGGTCGATGACTTCGTTCACCACGTCGGCGTGGAGCCATCCAGCAGGTAGTGCTTATGATGGTTATGTGCTGAACGGCGTGACTGTAACACGTGGCGAAGCGGGCGTTGGTAGTACTTGGGACTACTTCCCCAAAGCCAGCTGGCCGGCAAGAGACTCGGTCGATTTCTTCGCTTACTCGCCCGCGTCAAGTGTGAATGTTACGGTCGGTTTGAAACAGGCGCCCTCAGTCACGATTCCTCCTGTCGCTGGCCCTGAGATTGAATACACCGTGCCGGGATGGGATGGCGGCAGTCGTCCGATTGACCAGCAAGAGGATTTCATGGTTACAAAAAGTGTGGATTTGACTTTTGCAAGCAGTCCGAGCGTGCAATTGAATTTCAAGCACGCCCTGTCGCGGATTGTTTTCAAGGCACAAAATCAGAACAAAAACAAGACGTATGTGATTAAAGAACTGGCTTTGAGTAAGTTGAAATCGAAAGGAACGCTCAACCTGCTGGATTCGGTACCGAATGGCGCGAATAGTTTTGCTCATGTTTCGGGAACATACGACGTTGCTTGGAAAGCACAACACGATTCGGTTACATACAAAGTGGATCTTGGGAGCACGAATGTGCTTGTGCCTTACGGCACCGGCACTGCGAGTAGCGATTATACCGCGATAACCAATGCGAGTAACGGCTTGATGGTGCTGCCGCAGGAAACTGTGTTAGGAGCCTTCACCGGCAGCACGCCGGAATATGGCTCTGTCGCCGAAATAGACGGCTCACTGCCGGAAGCTTCCTATTTGTACGCGACCGTTGCCGAAGTGGATTACCTCACGAACGACACGGTGAACAGGCGTCAAGTAGCTTTCCGTCTGCACGACCCTGCGAATAAAGCTCAAGGCATCGTGTTTGAAGCGGGCAGGCAATATACGTTTTTGCTGACGCTGGGCTTGGACGGCGAAGAGATTGTGTTCTCTATTCCGGACGTGCGGGCGTTTAATGAGAGTGCAGTGGTGGATGCGCCAGTAATACCTTTCAAGTGCGGCTCCCTGATAAAAGGTTATCCGACAGCGAATTACGGTAATCCCGGTTTAACTGACCTTTGCTGGACAACGAAAAATCTGGCCGAAGGCACCGCGTCGTCTGATACCTATGATGATGGGATAATCTCACCAACCCCCATGAAAGGCGAGCGAGGGTTCTATTACACGCATGCAGAAGGGGACGCCGCGTGCAAAACACTTGGACCTGATTGGGCGCTTCCGACTGTGGCGCAGTGGTCTGCATTTGACGTGGCATTCGATACGCTCATGCCGACTATATTAACTCCGGGCAGTACTGCTACCCTGCAAGCCGCATGGACTGATCCGAATATATTGGGTGGTATTTACGCTGCATCTGCGGGGGATTATTATGGCTGGTCATGGCTTGCATACTATTGTGCAGCCACTACTGGGGGTGCGTGGTATCTCGACACGATACAGGCTTTACATGGAACAAGTACTACTGCTTTTGGATATCTGAGTGTGCGTTGCGTGTTGGTATTGTGATCACCATAATTATGAGGGGGATGCGTCTCGTTCGGTTTAGCTCGAAGGACGTACTGGGGCTCGCCATTTTTTATCGCAGCGTGACGAGCCCGCGCCACTTTAAACTTTGGACGCTGCTTTCCCTCGCGCGGCGATCAATTTTTGACTGACAAACAAGGCAGTGCCTTGTTTGTCAGGAGATTCACGTCCATAATTGATCGGGATTTTTCGACGAAACCGCGTCGAAACGGGAAAAACGGATGCGTGCCGATGCTTTTTTTGCACAGAATTATTTCGTACCTTTGTCATCAAAAAAAATAAATTGAAAGTATGGAAAGAACCTGGAGATGGTTTGGCCCCAAAGACCAAATCACATTGGAAATGTTGCGGCAAATAGGGGTAGAAGGTCTTGTAACTGCCCTTCACGATGTGCCGAATGGCGAAGTTTGGACACCGGAAGCAATCAAAGAATTGAAAGATTACATCGAAAAAGCGGGTTTGCACTGGTCGGTAGTTGAAAGTTTGCCCGTGTCGGAAGCCATCAAATATGGCGGTCCCGACCGCGACAAATTGATTGAAAATTACAAAATCAGCCTGAAAAATCTTGGCGAGGCAGGCGTGAAAACCGTTTGCTACAATTTCATGCCCGTGATTGATTGGATTCGCACAGATTTGAAAAAGCGCAATGCGGACGGCAGTTATTCGCTGTATTTCGATCGCGTGCAATTTGCCTACTTCGATGTTTACATTCTGAAACGCGAAGGGGCGGAAAAAGATTATTCCCCCGAAGAGTTGAAAAAAGCAGCCGAATGGGACAAAACTATCACGGAAGCCGAAAAAGACCGGCTGATTGAAGCTATCATCATCAAAACACAGGGTTTTGTGAACGGCAACATCAAGGAAGGCGAAAACAATCCGGTGGAAAAATTCAAAAAATTGCTCGCACTCTACGATGGCATCGACAAAAAGCAGTTGCGTGAAAACCTGAAATATTTCCTCGAACAAATCATGCCAACGTGTGAAAAATACGGCGTGAATATGTGCGTACATCCCGACGACCCCCCATTTGCAGTACTCGGATTACCACGCATAGTGACATCTGCAGAGGATATTGACTGGTTTTTGAAAGCTGTCGACAACCCGCACAACGGCTTAACCTTCTGTGCCGGGTCGCTGAGCGCAGGCATTCACAACGACGTGTCGGCAATGGCCAAACGGTTTGCCAATCGCACCCATTTCGTACACCTGCGAAGCACGGAAGTAGAACCAAACGGCAATGTGCTGGAAACGTCGCATTTAGCCGGTCGCGGTCACATAGTAGAATTAGTGCGCATTTTCGAGAAAGAAAATCCGAGCTTGCCCATGCGCGTAGACCACGCTCAGTTGATGCTTGACGACATCCACAAGAGCTACAACCCCGGCTACTCCTTCCTCGGACGGATGCATGCCCTCGCGCAAGTAATGGGAATAATGGCAGCAGTAAAATCAGAGAAATAAAAATATTAACAACTATAATTAAGGGGATTGCGGGTCAAGCCCGCAATGACGAATATGAACAACTTATTTGATGTAAAAGGAAAAGTCGCCGTAGTCACAGGAGGTTATGGCGTGTTAGGATCGAGCATATCCAAGCATTTGGCGGCGCAAGGAGCCGAAGTCGTTATTTTGGGGCGTTCTGCCAATAATGCACAAAAGGTGTTGGACGAAATCGCTGCCACCGGCGCAAAAGCAAGATTTATTGTGGTAGATGTGCTGAATTTAACGGCCTTGCGACAAGCCAAAGCAGAGATTTTGGCTCAATTCAAGAAAATTGACATCTTGATTAATGTGGCCGGCGGCAACGTAGCCGGTGCTACACTGACAGCCGATCAACCTTTTTTTGATATGAAGTTGGAAGATTGGGAAAAGGTGGTGAACTTGAATATGAACGGTACAATCTATCCATGCTACGTTTTTGGCGAGGTCATGGCACAGCAAAAGTTTGGCAGCATCATCAACATTTCATCCATGGCGGCACTCTCGGCATTGACACGTGTGCCGGGTTATTCTGCGGCAAAAGCTGCTGTAACTAATTTCACGCAGTGGCTGGCTACGGATATGGCACTGAAATACGGCGACGGCGTGCACGTGAATGCGATTGCACCGGGCTTCTTCATCGGCGATCAAAACCGAGCGTTGCTCATCAATCCGGACGGTTCCTATACCGACCGCAGCAAAAAAATCCTGAATAAAACGCCTATGAACCGCTTTGGCGACTTGTCGGAACTCAATGGTGCCGTGCAATTCCTCTGCAGCGAAGCCGCTTCGTTTGTGACGGGCGTGGTGTTGCCTGTTGATGGCGGGTTTAGCGCTTATTCCGGCGTGTGATTTTTTGCAGGAAATATTGATGCACGCGGCCATCATCCGTCAGTTCGGGATGAAAAGCAGCGGCTAAAAGATTATCTTGTTCGGCAAACAAAATTTTGCTATCATAACCCAGTAGGGGCTTCACGTTTGCCTCTACTTTTTCGATATAGGGCGCACGAATAAACACGCACGGGAAAGGTTTTTCGCCCAAAACAGGAATAGACATGTCGGCTTCAAAACTGGCTAATTGGCGACCAAAAGCATTGCGCTCCACATACGTATCCATCAATCCCAAACGCTGTTGCTCGCTGCCAATGATGTGTTTGGACAGCAATATCATGCCCGTACAGGTACCAAAAATGGGCAACCCTTCGCGTCCCAAGTCAGCAATTGGTTCCAAAAGATTGTTGCGCTCAAGGAGTTTGCCGGTGGTCGTGCTTTCGCCTCCGGGCAATACCAAGCCATCTAAACCAATCAAATCGGTTGCATACAGCACGTCGACCGTTTCTGCACCCAACCGATTCAACATATTTCGATGTTCACGCACCGCGCCTTGCAATGCTAAAATCCCAATCATCATACAGTTACCAGCCGCGACCGGCTAATTTGTCTTTATCGTCCATTTGAGCTACGCTTTGGCCACGCATGGCATCGCCTAAACCTTTGGAAACGCGAGCGATTTCAGCGGCGTCATTGTAGTGAGCTACCGCGTCTACGATTGCTTTAGCACGTTTGGCCGGATTGTCGGATTTGAAAATGCCTGACCCCACAAACACGCCGTCACAACCCAAAACCATCATCAGGGCAGCATCAGCCGGTGTCGCCACGCCTCCCGCAGCAAAATTTACTACCGGCAAGCGACCTAATTTCTTGACTTGTTGAATCAATTCATAAGGTGCACCAAATTCTTTGGCGAGGGTCATCAATTCCATGTCGGATGCCCCAACTACGCGTTGAATGTCTTGAGTCATTTGACGGCAATGACGCACAGCTTCCACCACGTCGCCCGTTCCGGCTTCGCCCTTGGTACGAATCATGGCGGCGCCCTCGCCGATACGGCGCAAGGCTTCGCCCAAGTTGCGTGCACCGCACACAAATGGCACTTTGAAATTCGTTTTCAAAATGTGATAAACATCATCTGCCGGCGTTAAGACTTCACTTTCGTCAATAAAATCAATATCCAAAGCCTCCAAAACGCGCGCTTCCACGATATGTCCGATACGCGCTTTCGCCATCACGGGAATGGACACGGCCTTTTGAATGCCAATAATCATTTCAGGGTCTGACATACGGGCCACACCACCTTGTGCGCGAATATCCGAAGGCACGCGTTCCAACGCCATTACGGCAACTGCGCCCGCTTCCTCAGCGATTTTTGCTTGTTCCGGATTGACTACATCCATGATTACACCGCCTTTCAGCATCTCTGCAAGGCCTGTTTTAACTTTGAATGTTCCTGTTTCTTTTGTTATTTCAGTCATTTTCTATTGTGTTGTTATTTTGAAAAAACTACTCATTTGAGCCTGCAAAGATAGCGATAAAATTCCAAATTACCATACAAAGAAATCTGTTTTATGAAATATTTTGTATTGGTCTTGACTTTTTTATGCACTCGCTTGGAATTTTCAAAAATTTCATGTAATTTTGTCGTTTGAAACTCACTTTTTTCTACCCCCAAATTAGTGAACTGTTTCAGAACGCAAGTCGTTTTAAGTATTTTATTTTCAACGTTTTGCAACTTAAAAAAAATGCAATTTTTAAAATATGTTCCGTAAAGGACTTGACAAAGGAAAACTTATATGAATAATGGGAGCGACCACCGGCCAGCAATAGCTATAATGTTATTGGTTCATAAAAATGAGCTGCAAGTAAATAAATTAATAAAACATTTATCAAAAGACTTTGATATTTATGTACATATTGATAAGAGATCTTCGGTAAAAATACAAAATACCGCAAGGGTATTTGTATATAAGAAGTATAGAGCATATTGGGGTTCATTTAATCAAATAATGGTCACTTTGTTCTTGTTAAAAGAAGCCTACAAAAAAAAATACAATAGATATGTGCTCATATCCGGACAGGATTTACCATTAAAAACAAATGGTGAAATAGAAGCTTTTTTTGATAATAATAATTATGAATACATAGACATTGGTAAAATACCCCGTTCTGATGGCTTGGCTCTACCCACTATAAATAGAGTTACACACTATTATGCCAATATTATAACTGAAAATAGAAAAAGTATTATTCTGCAAATAATATTTATAATGGAAAAAATATTAATGAAGATATTAAAGGCGCGACCAATTGATTATGAGTTTTATGGGGGCGCAAATTGGATGAATTTAACACATAATTGTGTAAGAAAAATATTTTTATATCTTGAAAAAGATAAAAAATATATACGAAGGTATAAATGGACACGATGTGCTGATGAAATATTTTATCAAACAGTAATTAACACACTGGATGGTCTAAATGTAAAAAATGACTGTTTGAGATATATTGATTGGTTAGGCGGAGGGGATCATCCCAGTACATTAAGAGAAGAAGACTATGCAAAAATTATGGCAAGCAATGCTTTATTTGCAAGAAAATTTGACATTGAAGTGGATAAAAATATAGTGGAATTGATCTATAAAAAAATAGAAAAATGATTTTATTGCAAAATGTGATTCTGACGATGTATGCCGGATATTTAGAAAATCATTACACCTCTAAGCGGGCAGAGTTGCTCAAAACAATCCTGAAAAAAAATAATATCACATGGAAAAAATAGCAGTCATCGGTGCCGGAGTATCCGGTTTGTCTATCGCACAGTTGCTGAAAGACAAGTACAGTGTCAAATTGTTTGAAAAAGCCTCTCGCCCGGGCGGGTTGATAAAATGTGAAATTGTCGATGGAAATCTCTACCATACGGTAGGCGGACATGTCTTTAACTCAAAATATCCGGCGGTTTTAGATTGGTTTTGGCAATTTTTTGATCGGGAAAACGAGTTTAGCAAAACGCCACGAAATGCAAGCATCGCTTTGGATAATTCACGGATGGTGGGCTATCCGATAGAAAATCATGCCTATATGTTGGAAGAAAAAACGACAAAAGCGTTTATTCAAGATTTGTTGACTCTTTCCAAACAAACAGGAAGTGCGCCCGATAATTTTGAGGAATTTTTGCGCACGCGGTTTGGAAACACGCTGTATGACTTGTATTTTCAGCCTTATAATGAAAAAGTTTGGCGAAGAAATCTTAAGCAGGTGCCTTTAAGCTGGTTGGAAGGAAAACTGCCTATGCCTACGATTGAGGAAATGATTTACAATAATTTCAACCACGCAAAAGAAGAGAATATGGTGCATAGCTCTTTCTATTACCCCAAACAAAATGGTTCGCAGTTTATAGCCAATCGGCTGGCTGAAAATTTGGACATCGCCTATGATCAGGACATCACAAGCATTGTCAAAAAAGACATTAAATGGATTGTGAATGGCGAAACATTTGACAAAGTCATTTTTTGTGGCAACATCAAAGATTTTCCGAATATTTTTAAGAACTCTTTGAATACAGCGTCTTTTGTCAAACCGATTGAAGCATTGGAATCTCACGGAACGACATCTGTTTTATGTGAAATAGACACGAACCCTTACAGCTGGATTTATTTGCCCAATCGTGCGTATAGTTCGCATCGAATAATTTGCACCGGTAATTTTGCCATGTCAAACAATAATGGCACTAAGTTGACGGGTACGATTGAATTTACAGATTATATATCAAGGGATGAAATCACAACAAATTTGGCAAAAATGCCTTTCACACCTAAGCATATTGCCCATCAATACACCGAATACACCTATCCCATCCAGGAAAAAACCACAAAAGATTTAATCCATGAATTAAAGCAGGCGGTGGCGAAAGAACAGGTTTTTCTGTTAGGCAGATTTGCAGAATGGGAATATTACAATATGGATGCCGCCATGAAAGCAGCAATGGATTTAGCAACTCGTATCGAAAAAAACAAATTGAGATGATTTTATTGCAAATAAATGTAGTCAACAATGTTTATTCGACCGGACGAATTGCTGAAGAAATCGGACAACTCGCCTTGACCAATGGGTGGAAAAGTTATATCGCTTGGGGACGAGAAACCAAACCCAGTCAATCGCAATTAATCCGAATTGGCTCGAAATGGGACATCTATCGGCATGTGATTCTGACGCGGTTGTTCGACAGGCACGGATTTGGTTCCACACGTGCTACAAAAAAACTCCTCAAACAAATTGAAATCATCCAACCGGATATTATTCATTTGCACAACCTTCCGGGCTATTATATCAATGTGGAAATTTTATTCAACTATTTGGCACAAAGCAAGATACCTGTTGTGTGGACACTGCATGATTGCTGGGCATTTACCGGTCATTGCGCCCATTTTGAATCGCTTGGCTGTAAAGAATGGCAAACGATGTGCCGAAATAATTGTCCTCAAAGAGAATCCTATCCCAAAAGTTTTGTCAGTCAGGCAAAAAAGAATTTTCTACAAAAAAAACAACTTTTCAATCAGGTCAAACACATGACCTTAGTGCCGGTCAGCCACTGGTTGGAAAATCTGGTCAAGCAGTCGTATTTGAATAAATATCCCTGTCAAGTCATTCATAACGGCATTAACATGCGTGAATTTGCCCCACAACCGAACGTGTCGGAAGTTAGAAAAAAACTGAATTTAACAGATAAGTTTGTAATAATGGGCGTAACAATGATATGGAGCGAGAGCAAAGGGCTAAACGATTTTATCACTTTGAGCCAAATGTTGCCGGTTGATTGCCAAATTGTATTAGTGGGACTGCATCAAGCTCAAATTGATCAGCTTCCGTCCACCATCGTCGGCATTAAACACACCCAAAACATTCAACAATTAGCCGAACTCTATTCTATGGCAGACGTTTTTGTCAATCCAACGTATGCCGACACCTACCCAACTACCCATCTGGAAGCAATGGCGTGCGGCACACCGGTCATTACCTACCAAACGGGAGGCTGCGGAGAATCCGTATCGAAAGAAACCGGCTTAGTTGTTGAAAAAGGCGACCTCACAGCCTTGCACCAAGCCATCCAAACCGTTAAATCCAAGGGCAAAGCGTTTTATTCTGCAGCCTGTCGCGAACGCGCTCTGAGGCATTTTGACAAAGAAAAATGCTATCAAAAATACATTGATTTGTATAATAAACTCATTTGATTATGCAAAAATGCATTATGCATTTTTGCATAATGCATTTTTGCATAATCAAAATAAATGACGTACCTTTGCAAAAAAAAAGAAGATTATGAATCCTTTTAGTTATGGAACTATTGTACAAGGCAGCAACTTCTACGATCGAAAAGTAGAGTGTGCTCGCATTATAGACATCCTTTCCGGCGGAAACAACATGGTGCTGTATGCGCCTCGTCGATTTGGAAAAACATCTTTGATTTTTAAGGCGATGGCTCAATTAAAAGCGCAAGGATTTATTTGTGTCTACTTCGATTTTATGCCGGTGTTTTCGCCCGAATCATTTGTACGCCTTTACTCGAAAGCATTAGCAGAAAAACAAACCAATTTGCAAAGATTCACTCAGATTTTTACTTCTGCCGTTCAATCGATTCGTCCTTTATTAACTTTTGATTCTCATGGAAGTCCTGAATTTTCCATTGATTTTGCAGGCTCAACGGTCGACGAAACGCTTATTGCCCAATTATTAGATATACCGGAAAAATTAGCCGAGACAACTAAAAAACGAGTGATTGTGTTTTTTGATGAATTTCAAGAAGTGGGAAAGCTCAGCAGCATCAACTTTGAAGGCTTGTTGCGAAGCAAAATTCAACAGCAGTTTGCCACAAACTATCTTTTCTTCGGAAGCAAAACGCACATGCTGAAAGAGATGTTTAACGATAAAAAAAGAGCTTTTTATCACTCCGCTTCGCAAATGACTATCGGAGCACTTCCGGAAAAAGACACGATTGAGTATTTACAAAAAAAATTTGCAGATTCTGCTATTACACTCGATACTGAAACGGCTAAATACATCATTTCTGTGACAGCAGACATCCCTCATTACATCCAGCTGATGGCTGCCGAAATATGGCAATACGTGATAAACAGTCAGACAATAGTGACTAAAAAAATAGTAGATGATTGTGTAGAAAGACTCCTTGCGCTCAAAAACGATTATTATATGGAACTGTTTGACCGCCAATCGCAAAGCAAAAAACAACTGCTGCAGGCATTAACTGTCAACGGCGAAAACATATTTTCAACGGCTTACATCAATGCGCATTATTTGCCAAGCGCTGCTACACTTCAACGTGCGGTAAAAAAACTGGTGCAGGATGGAACGATTGAAAAAATGAATCGCACGTATTTTATTACAGATCCGTTTTTCAAATTATTTGTAACGGCAACTACCTGACAAAGACATACAAAAACAGCCAAAAATGAAAACAGTAGATTTATCTCGATTCGATAATTCTGGGTGGAAGCCCGGAAATAAGCTCAAAATAGCCGCATGGTACTTCATCAACGTACTATTTTTTATCAATCCCCTCAATCCAAGCAGCGGTTTGAAAGTGTGGTTGCTTCGACTTTTTGGCACAAAAATAGGTAAAAATGTCGTCATTAAACCAGCGGTCAACATTAAATTCCCGTGGTTGTTGGAAATCGGTAACAATGTGTGGATTGGCGAAAAAGTCTGGATAGACAATTTGGCTTCGGTTGTGATTGGCAATAATTGCTGCGTTTCACAAGGAGCGCTGTTATTGTGTGGCAATCACAATTATAAGACAACAACTTTCGACTTGATTGTGGGCGCAATTACTTTGGAAGATGGGGTTTGGATTGGTGCACAAAGCATTGTGTGTCAGGGAATTGTTTGCAAATCGCACGCCCTACTCACCGTCAACTCCGTTGCTACAACCGACTTGGAAGGCTATACTATTTATCAGGGCAATCCCGCCAAAGAAATCCGCCAAAGATTGATTGAAAAATGAAACTATCCATCATTACCGTTTGTTACAACAGCGCACAGCACATCCGCTTGACGATTGAGTCTGTATTGGCACAAACGCATCCGGATATTGAATACATTGTGGTCGACGGCGGCTCAACCGACAACACGGTAGGTATTATCAAATCCTGTGAACCTCACTTTCATGGACGTATGCATTGGGTCAGCGAACCGGACAAAGGCATCTATGATGCGATGAATAAAGGCATTGCGCAAGCGACAGGCGAGGTTATTGGGTTTCTAAATTCGGACGATATTTTTTTCGACGAAACAATTACTGCAGAAGTGGTGACTCTTTTTGAAACGGATGACTGCGACGCAGTGTATGGCGACTTGATTTACCAAAAAGACGGCAAAGCCATTCGTCGTTGGAAAAGCAATCCTTTTCAGCCGGACGATTTGTATCGGGGTTGGATGCCACCCCACCCCACGCTGTATTGCAAACGAAATCTTTACACCCAATTTGGAACGTTTGATTCGCAACTGCATATTGCTGCCGATTATGACATGATGTTACGCATTTTGAAAACGAAGCACATAAAAGCGACCTACCTTCCTAAAATTATGATTGTCATGAATTTAGGTGGCGTAAGCAATACTAACCTGCTGTTAAAATACAAGGAAGATTACATTGCCTTAAGAAAAAACGGCTTTCGATTTCCCTTAGGCATTATTTTTTTGAAAAATATCCGGAAGATTTATCAGTTTTTTCGAGCCACACATAGAGAGTTGATTCTTACGAATTATCCTTAGTGTGTATCCTTGCGACAACGCTCTCCCGGCTTGTCAGTTATCATCGCTTAATTTGGCAGTCTGTCCGATTAAAAACGTGGATCTGTAATAATTAAACGAATTGAACCTGACTTAGATTTTGTGCAAATCCATGAATTGATTTGTCAATTTTTTCAATGGTCTGACGACTTGGATTTCTTTTACCGGTAACATAGTGACTTAACTGCCCCTGATGAATGCCCGTTAGACGAGAAAGACCTGCCAATGAAAAATAGGTAGCATAGAATTGTAGAAATGACTGCGTATCGTATTTTACTTCAAATTGCAAATCTTCCGGAAAATATTTTCCCTGCTCACTATACAATGATTTCATATCGTCTCTTGAAGCATAGAAATCATCCATTGCTTCTTTCACTGTATTTCCTTGACCAAGTAACCAAAAATCTAATTTATCGCTTACTTCCATTCTGGCGTCGTAACCGCCATCTTTTGGCTAAATCTTTTTTTGAGGTGCTATATTTTGCAAACGGAGCCTTGTCCCGCAGGGACAGCATGTGCATAACCGTAGGGGGCAATTGAAGGAAGGCTTGTTAGCATGGGGTGTCTCCGCTGCGGGACTACGTCCCTCCGGTACCAATGACGGATTTACGCAACACATTGATTATCAACGAGATTGAAATTATGTTTATGAGCTAAATTTCGCAACGCTCTCAATTCTCTTTCCTGTAACAATTCAGCGTATTTGATAGCACCAA
>BNTP01000038.1 GCA_025996695.1 Bacteroidia bacterium
ACTTGCAAAATATAGCACCTCAAAAAAGATTTAGCCATTTTTTTTGAATTAGCAAATAATAGTAAAAAATAAATGCAATTAAAAAACAAATATTATGGCATTAACAATTATAAGTTTAATAAAGCAAGTGCCGCTGCCCTCCGAAATGCGGATGGGCGAAGACGGCGCAATGGACAGGACAAAAGCGAAATCCATTATCAATATTGACTGTCAGTTTGGGCTTGGGGCGGGGTTGCAGTTGAAACGCCAGCACCCCGAAGCGCGAATGGTCGTTGTCTCGATGGGGCCACCGCCGTTTGAAAACGCACTCAAAACCGCTCTTTCGATGGGCTACGACGAGGCATATCTTTTGAGCGACCGCAAGCTCGGCGGCTCAGACACTTATGCTACAGGGTTGGCTATCAGTGCTTTATTGCATAACTTGGGCTTTTCAAAGGACGCAAAAGAACCGTTTATTGTGCTTGCCGGTCGGCAGTCGTCCGATGGCGACACGGCGCACGTTCCCTCGCAAGTGGCTGAATGTCTGGGAGTTCCACAGGCAACTTTCGTCGAACGTATTGAGCCAAACGCCGACGGCACAATCACCGCCCGCAGGATTATTGAAGGCGGTTACCAGATGTTGCAACTGCCTGTGCCGTGCGTTGTGTCTTTCACGCCAACAGGCATTCGGCCGCGCAAGGCATCGCTTGTGGGGGCAATCAAAGCTCGTCATACCGCCATAGAAGTCAAGTCGGTTGATGACGTGAAAATGTCACCGGAACAGCAGGCGTTGATTGGCGTCAATGGCTCGCCTACAAAAGTGGCAAACGTCGAAAACATCGAAAGCGACCGTCCGCCAATAGTTATGGCTGTTGGACAAAACGAAACGCAATTAGTTGATTCTCTGATTGAAAATCTTAAAAAAGGGGGCAACGCTCTGATAAAAAAAGAAGCAAAGGAGAAAAGAGAAACCGATATTTCGGAGTTTACAATAGTCGACCAACGGGGAGATAACAAAGGAATTTTCACTTGGGCAGAAGTGGTGAAAGGCGATATTGCGCGTCCTTCGCTCGAACTTCTTACTCCCGCCCGTCATTTGGCAGACCGGTTAGGCAATGACACAAAAATTACAACCATTTTGATTGGTAAAAATGTTAAAAGTTTGGCAAAAAAACTCTTTGAACACGGTTCAGACGAGGTTGTTGTGGTAGAAAATGATAAATTGGAAGAGTATCTGATTTTGCCGTTTGCTTCAATTATCACGCAAATTATTAAAGAGCGCAAACCCGAAATAGCTCTTTTTGCAGCTACAACAGCAGGGCGCGAATTGGCTCCACGTGTTGGTATGAGAACCGGTTCCGGCGTTACGGCCGACTGTACTGCGCTCGAAATCGGCGATTATATCGACAAAAAAAATAATCAAGTGATTCGTCCAATTCTGCACAGTCGTCGTCCAACCTTTGGCGAAAGCAAATTGGCCACCATTCTCGGCTTTGTTTATCCGCAAATTTCTACGGCACGTGCCGGCACATTCGCTGTTCCAACCGTGCAAGCAGGACGCGAAGGCGTGCTCAGTTCATTCGCACCAAAATTGGATGACGACGATTTCAAAACAAAGATTCTCGAAACGGTTCTTGGCGAAAGCGGCTTACAATCGCTTTTCGATGCAGACGTCATCGTTGCAGGCGGACGCGGCACCGTTGGCGACGGCTTGGAACTCGTAAAAAAACTCGCACAGGCATTGCGCGATAAGGGAATCAAGGCCGAATGGGCTTGTAGCCGCGTCGTTGTCGATGACGGGTTCGCCGAATATGCCCGTCAAATTGGGCAAACGGGCAAAACTGTCCGCCCGAAAATCTATATCGCCATTGGCATTTCAGGTGCGATACAGCATATTTCCGGCATCAAGGAATCAGGCAAAATCGTGGCAATCAACAACAATCCGAAAGCCCCGATATTCCACAACGCCGACTTCGGCATTTTAGGAAACTATGAGGACATCGTTCCCGAACTTATCGAAAAAGTGCAGATGCTTAGTTCTATTGATATGAATGCCCTAACGGGCAATTAGCTTGTCCGTAGGACATTCATATCAATAGCAATAAGCATCGGCACACCCGTTTTTTCCGTTAGGGAATAAACAAAAACGACAATTTGAAATGCACCCATACAAATCGATTGAAGAATGATGAAAAAGATAGTGGAATGTGTGCCGAATTTTAGTGAAGGACGCGATTTGGCAAAAGTGGAGCACATCGTCAGCGCTTTTCGCGGCAAGGCGGACGTGAAGTTGCTGGATTATAGCAGCGATCGCGACCATAATCGCATGGTGGTGACAGCTGTTGGCGAGCCTCAAACATTGCAAGCGGCTGTGGTTGAGGCGGTTGGAATTGCTGTGCAGGAAATTGACCTGACACGGCATCACGGCGAACACCCACGGATGGGGGCTGCGGACGTGATTCCATTTATTCCATTGCACGATATGACTTTGGACGAGGCCGATGCTTTGGCGAAATCTACCGGCAAACTGTTGGCGGACAATTACGATTTACCGGTTTATTTGTACGAGAAATCCGCTTCTGCCGACCATCGGAGCAACCTTGCAGAAGTGCGCAAAGGTGAATTTGAAGGTTTGCCTGCCAAAATGCAATTGCCCGAATGGCAACCAGATTTCGGTCCCGCTCACCGACATCCGACCGCTGGAGCCGCTATTGTGGGTGCACGCATGCCACTGATTGCTTTTAATGTGAATTTGAATACAGCCGATTTGACGATTGCTAAAGCCATTGCAAAAAAAATCCGTTTTAGCGATGGCGGTTTGCCTTGCGTCAAAGCAAAAGGCTTTTTTCTAAATGCCACCAACCAGGCGCAAGTGTCGATGAACCTGACCGATTACACGCAAACGGGTATCTATCAAGTGGTTGAAGCCATTCGTGCGGAAGCAAACTCCTACGGCGTAGCGATTGCGAACTGTGAATTGATTGGCTTAATGCCGCTGCAAGCCATGACGGATACGTTTGCTCAGTATCTTGGGCTGGCGAATTTTGGCGAGAAACAAGTGCTTAAACTGTGATTTTTTGTGATTTTTGTGATGGGCTATGATTCTCTAAAAATCATAGCTCATCACAAAATCATACGAATCACAGTTCAGACAACTACAAACCGCGCACGCACCTAACCGAACCGGTGGCACCGCCGGGTCCAGGGCCGTTTAACACCGTTGCTCCAACGCCTATATCCACGAACCAAGAGGTGCCGCTCGGCATCGATGACCACCAGTTTCCCGATACACCCCAGGCAACTCCATTATTACTTGCCGCCATGATCCCGGCCAGAGCGTGACCTGCGTTCCAATCTGATTGTAGAGCGAGGGGATTCCCGGTTGTCCCAGCGCCTGGGGATAAGGCGCTGAAACCACTCTGTAAGGCAGTCCACTGCGCGTCGTCGGGCACCGACCAATCCGCTCCAAGTTCCTTACACGCGGCCTCGGCTTCTGCCCCCCATGCGTAATAATACCCACGCTGGCCTTTCGTGGGGGACGGCGAGATCGTCCCCGATCCATCGTAATAGGTGTCGTACGAAGCGGAGCCTTCGGCAATATTTTGCGTTGTCCAGCAAAGATTCTCTAAATCCGGATTACTATAATTCGCCGTAGTATAACCTTTAAACGGCTTGCCGCAAGGGAAAGGTAGCTTCGGCGCATCCACCACTGCACTCTCGTTATACGCCGTCACCGTCGGAATAGAGAACACAATCTCTTCGCCGTCCAAGCCCAGCGTCAGCAAAAATGTATACTGCCTGCCTGCTTCAAACACGATGCCTTGCGCTTTATTCGCAGGGTCGTGCAGGCGGAAAACTACCTGCCGCGTATTGACTGTGTCATTGGTGAGATAGTTCACTTCGGCAACGGTGGCATACAAATAGGAAGCATTCGCCGGACTGGCGGCTACTTCGGCTACCGTGCCATATTCCGGAGTGCTGCCGGTGAATGCTCCCAAGACAGTTTCCTGCGGCAGCACCATCAAACCGTTACTCGCGTTGGTAATCGCGGTGTAATCGGTGCTCGCAGTGCCGGTGCCGTAAGGCACATAAACATTCGTGTTCCCAAGATCAACTTTATAGGTCACCGAATCGGATTGAGCTTTCCAAGAAAACGGTGTATGCTCCCTAAACATGCGGAAAACCAGTCGCACCATTCGGTACCGAATCCAGCAGGTTGAGTGTTCCCTTCGATTTCAAGTTGCTCAAAGCCAATTCTTTAATCACATACGTCTTGTTTTTGTTCTGATTTTGTGCCTTGAACACAATCCGCGACAGGGCGTGCTTGAAATTCAATTGGACGCTCGGACTGCTTGCAAAAGTCAAATCCACACTTTTAGTCACCATGAAGTCCTCTTGTGGGTTCACCTGACTGTCGCCGTCCCATCTCTGAACGGTGTATTTAATCTCGGGACCGGCGACAGGAGGCGGCGTGGCTGTGGACGCCTGTTTCAGACCGGTCGTCACATTCACACTTGACGCTGGCGAGTAAGCGAAGAAATCGACGGAATCTTTTGTCGGCCAGTTGGCTTTTGGGAAATAGTCCGTACTACCAGCGCCCGCTTCGCCGCGTGTTACAGTCACGCCATCCAGCACATAACCGTTGTAAGGATTTGCTGTACTGACCGCACCATCAGGATGGCTCCACGCCGAGGTGGTGAACGAAGTCATCGAACCTCCGGTGGTTACACTCGCGCGGAGCTGTTTGTCCGCGAACCCCGTTGAAAATCAATGAGTTGCGTAAAACCGTCATTGGTACCGGAGGGACGCAGTCCCGCAGCGGAGACACCCCATGCTAATACGCCTTCCTCCCGTCGACCGGAGCGACGCAGCCCCGCGGCGCCGCCGCCGCCGTCATTGCGAGCATAGCGAAGCAAACCAGAAAAAGCAGCTGGGTTGCTTCGGGCTTCGCCCTCGCAAGGACGGAACAGGCTGCCCTCGCAAGGACGCAACAAACTGCTACGGAACGGAACATGACGCAACGAGCCACAACAAAACACGAATGTCCTGTTGCGGCTTATTGGTATGTGTGTGAAAAAATTGTTTAGCGCGGAAATCGCGCAAAGGCTAAGCCGACACGCGAAGCGTGCCGAGAGTAAGGAGTTTACCCCCCCGAGAGGCCTGATAATGAGGGAGTTACGAAGATTTTGCGTTGTTTCTGCAACGCTTTTCTAAATCGTGTTTCGCTGTGCATACACTTAAATTTTTGCGTAGACGCAATTTCGCGACTACTAAATTCGGAGGCAAAGATACAATTATTTTTATATTAAAACAAAAACAGGACGATATTTGATGCGGTTGCCCTGTTATTGAATAGCTTTGTATTTCATCGCTATCACCGCTTGGGGGGACGCCAACTCCTTTTGAATGGCTTGGATGCCTTTTGCAATGGCCGGATCGCCATACAAATAGACCGGATAAAACGCCTGTTCTCCGTAGACATTGCGCAAAATGCACGCATAAGTCGATTGCAAAATCTGTGTGTAGCAACGACTGATTTGCAACGAGCGGCGACGAATGCCGTTCGCTTCGGCATACATCACTACTTTGTAAAGCAGTTGCTGCTTTTTTAGATAATCCAACAAAGCGGAATAATTCTTGAATTGGGTCAAAAAGTCACGATTTTGTTCCACATATTCGTTGGCGAATTGATTAAACACGCCATTTTCTTCCAGACTGATGTAATAAGTCGTGCGATGCGCCGTGTCTAACGGCACAAAAATATCCGGCATAATGCCGCCACTGCCATAAACAGTGCGATTGTGAAGCGTTTTATAAGCCGCCGATTGGTTAAATTCCACATTCTCGACAGAAAAATTTTCCAAATTATCAAACTGGTCGAGCCATTCCTGATTATAGGCCTCTGCATTTCCAAGTTCATAAGGGCGTTGAATGCTGCGTCCGGAAGGGGTGTAATAGCGAGCCACCGTCAGTCGCACAGCCGAACCATCCGATAATTCTATCTGCCTCTGTACCAATCCTTTGCCGTAAGTTCGTCGCCCAACAATCAGCCCACGATCGTTGTCCTGAATGGCTCCGGCAATGATTTCACTGGCCGATGCGGACATTTGATCTACTAATACGACTAATTGATTTTTTGAAAATTTCCCTGTGCCGTCCGAAATAGATGTCATGGTTTGGAATGCACGTCCTTTCGAGGTCACAATCAGCTGATTATCAGGTAAAAATTCGTTGACAATTTTGCACGCCGCATCGTAGACACCACCTCCGTTCATCCGCAAATCCACAATGAACGAATGGCAACCCTCTGCTTGTAATTCCGCTGCCGCCTGCATAAATTCGTCGTATGTTGAATGTGTAAATTTGTCCGAAATTTTGATGTAACCAATGTTTTCGGCTATTTGAAAAGCCGCGCGCACAGAGATTTGTGGAATATTGTCCCGCAGGATAGTGTACGTCACAGGTTGGCTGGCACCACGATGTTGAATGCCTAATTCAACTGTCGTTCCCACCGCTCCCCGCAACGTCTGCCAGGTGGATTCTTCGGAGCGATCTTCCTCCTCAAGCGTTTTGCCGTTAATGCTCACAAGACGGTCACCGGGCACAATTCCGGCTTTCGACGAGGGGCCTCCAAGCACTACTGACGCAATCACAATCGTATCTTGATAAACAAAACAAGTGATGCCGATACCGCCAAATTGACCGTCCAATTCTTCATTCGTGAGTTTGACATCTTCGGTAGACATATAAGTAGAATGGGGGTCTAATCCTTCCACAAGGCTATAAATGGCATGTTCCGAAACGTCTTCAATTTTTATCGAGTCAACATATTCATCGCGGATAATATCAAGAATCACGTCCATTTTGTTCTGCATAAAAAAACTCCGCCCAAGCGAATTGTTGGAAAGCTGCCCACCCAAAATGATGCCTGTAATCAAGGCACAAATAATGACGAAGATGACCCAAATCGACGATTTTTTATATGTCATAATTCTTTTTTATCAATGAATAACATCTCAATGCCAGCGCGTTGCAAAACATCCAGCCCTTCCGTCAAGCGGTATTTGTCGCAAAACACAATCCGTTTGATGCCTGCCTGGATGATGAGTTTTGCGCACTCAATGCACGGCGAAGTGGTAATATATAAGGTAGCACCTTTGCTGTTATTGCTGGAACACGCCAATTTTGTGATGGCATTGGCTTCTGCGTGCAGCACATATTGCTTTGTCAGTCCGTTTTCGTCCTCACAACTATTCTCAAATCCCGAAGGCGTACCGTTGTAGCCGTCAGAGATAATCATTTTATCTTTGACAATCAGCGCACCCACCTGTCGCCGCACGCAATAGGAATTTTCCGCCCAGATAATCGCCATCCTCAAGTAACGCTTATCTAATTGTGTTTGCTTACTTTCGCCGCTCATTTCAACCTTTGTATTGGATCTGCAAAGGTACGAAGTTATTATGAATTTGGGAAATAATTCGCGATTTATTTGTTTTTATTAAAAAATTTTCATAAATTTGTCACCGATAACGGGTTCAATAATGAAGTGTAATGATGAAAAAATCTAAGTATGTATTGATATTATTTTTAACTTTCGGTTGTTTAACCGCCTATTCTCAGGAAAGAAATTACGGTCAAGAATTAGCTGATTTATTATACAATAAGCGTATTCCGGAGGCTGTTGAGTATTATGAGCAATACAAAGATAGTATTTCTCATCCGTTTGCGACCGATTCTTACCATCTAATGACAGCTATTTATTTTAACCAACAGGACCGCGTGGATGTGCTACTATCTCCATTTATAGACAAATATAATGGGAGTATAATCAATGACGATGTTGTCAACTACATTACGGAGTACATTCGCTTATCCAAAATGCAAATCACGAATGAAACGGAAAATGGTGGAGATATTCATATTCCGATACTCACAGAGCCTTTGATTATTGTTAATGCAGCGTATAATGGAATACCACTGAATACTGTTTTTGATACGGGATGTACTTTACCTATTTGGGCTACAAAAGACATTGCCGAAAAAATAGGCGTGCAAATGCTCGAAGAATATGTGCCAAAAGATATTAATGAAATAAAAATAAATGCCGCAAATGGGTGGCTTGATTCCATTCGAGTGGGTAAACTTTTGCTGACCAATGTGCCGGTTGTTGTTATCGACCGCGGTTTTTTTCAACTCTGTATTCCGGATTCTCTATTAAGCAATAAAGTGATAATGGCTAAGATAGATTCTGTATCCTCAAAAACAGAAATTATTATGGGATTACCTATCATAAGCATGCTCCATCGCATTCAATTTGACTTTGATAAAGAAGAAATGATTATCTCTTTCAATCATCCGTTAAATGCAACGAAGAATAAAAATATGTTTATGGAAAGTAATAGCTTATTTTTAAATACACAAATCAACGGTTTGGATTTTACTGCTTTTATTGATACAGGAGGCAATTGGGGCGATTTGACCGTAGTTCTACGAGATGAATTTTATCAAACACACAAAGGACAATTACCCTCTCTTCCACCTAAAGATACAGACAGGACACGTGGATGTTTTGTACACGGCGCAGAGAATGACCCGTTTGTTCGGCTCAACCATTCAACGCTACACTTAGATAATCAGTTCATTGATTTAAGAGATGATGCGGTTGTCTTGGCCGACCGCAAATTCTATATCACTAAAGATGGCTATGTCACGTTGGGTTTGCTCAAGAAACTGAAGAAATTCACTTTTGATTTTGATGCCATGCGATTGAACGTTTAATAAATAACAAAAAATGTTAAGTCATGAAAACACAAAATACTATTTGCGCGATTTCAACGCCTTCCGGAGCGGGAGGAATAGCCGTCATACGGATTTCGGGACGCGACGCTTTTTCAATCGTTGATAAGATTTTCACGGCAAAAAGCAAGCAGAAAATTGTTGACCAAAAAGCTTACACACTGTGTTTTGGCACAATCGACTCTCCCCTTGAGGGCAGGCTGGGGGGGGCGGTAGACGAGGTCGTGGTGGCTGTTTTTCGCGCCCCAAACTCCTTCACAGGCGAAGACACGGTGGAGATTTCGTGCCACGGGTCGGTGTTTATTCAGCAAGAAATCTTGAAACTGCTGTTGGCGAACGGCTGCACATTGGCTCAACCGGGCGAATTTACACAACGCGCGTTTCTAAATGGCAAAATGGATTTGTCGCAAGCAGAGGCTGTAGCTGACGTCATCGCGTCATCTTCGGCGGCTGCCCATTGCTTGGCAATGAATCAGATGCGAGGCGGATTTAGCAAAGAGCTATTTGCACTACGCACGCAACTGCTTAATTTTGTGTCGCTTATCGAACTCGAATTGGATTTTAGCGAAGAAGATGTTGAATTTGCCGACAGGATGCGTTTGCTGGAATTGGCCGATACAATTACAACAACATTGCTCCAATTGGTCAATTCGTTTAGCTTGGGGAATGTGTTGAAAAATGGTATTTCTGTGGTCATTGTGGGCGAAACGAATGTGGGTAAGTCCACGTTGCTCAACTACTTACTGCACGAAGAAAAAGCCATCGTGTCGGATATTCACGGCACCACGCGCGATGTGATTGAAGATGTGGTGAACATTCACGGCGTTTCGTTCCGGTTCATCGACACCGCAGGCATCCGCGACACCACCGACGCCATCGAATCGCTGGGCATTGAGCGGACGTTTCAAAAAATCGATCAAGCGTCCATCGTGGTGTGGATGATTGACGCGACGCAATTTAATATGGAAATCGACAAGCTTGCCGATAAAATTGTACCCCGAACGGCAGACAAAAAATTGTTGTTGCTCATCAATAAAATCGACAAATTAAACAAGGAAGAGCAACTGATTTTAGAAAAAGAATTTCTGCCCCAAATCCAAGCGGAGCATATCTATTTGTCAATCAAATATCAACAAAACACTGAGAAACTGGAAACCGCCCTGCTAAAAGCCGCCGATTTGACCGGTTATGACGAACAAGATGTCATCGTGAGCAATGTGCGCCACTACGAAGCTCTCAGTAACGCTCTCACATCTATTCAACGTGTGGAAGACGGGCTAAAATCTAACCTTTCCGGCGATTTCATTTCGCAGGACATCCGTGAATGTATGCATTATTTGGGAGAAATCACCGGCGAAATTTCGACGGACGAGGTGCTGAGGCATATTTTTGGGAAGTTTTGCGTAGGGAAGTAGCTTTCCAAAACCGATACATATCATTCACGGTATTGTACCACGAGGTGGGCGAATTGAAAGTCTGTGAGTTAGAATCGGCTTTTATCGGACAATTAGGGACGTATGTGTCGGTCGTTTTTTCTCTGCCTGTCAGAACGTTAAGAAAACCCAAATCAACAAGGTAGTATTTTTCTTGCGTAGCCAACTGCTTTTTCCCTTTTATATCGAAACGATTGACCGGATAAAACATAAAACTTTCGGTCAAATATGCCAAATAATTTTCAAAGCAATTCGAGATACTCGTAAATCTTGTCAAAACCATTGTCGCGAAGTTCTACGCCTTTGGGCATGGATGTTTCGTTCACATAATCGAAAAACAGCATTTCGTAATTCAAATATTTGTTGGCTGTGTCAATTTCTCGTGCTTGCAGATATTCATAAAACGAAAACGGCAGAATGGAAATTTCTATGTATCTTCCGCTTAACAGCGTTGCAAGTTCGCTCGAAAGCAGATTGGCAAGTTTTGATGATTCTCGTCTGCAAAGATACCACTTTTTCAATGTTCCGACAGTATTTTTTCGAGTACGCTTACATAATAAAACGGCACATTGAACAGCCGAAACTTTTTGCCTTTTAGCGTTGTTACTTCATCAACAGAAAATGGTTGCGACCAAACTCTGACGGCAATGTCGTGCGGCGTTTCGTCCATAAATTGATGCAGCGATTTTAAATGTGCATTGTGTCCGCTTTTTACCTCTATCGGAATTATTTGTCCATCAAAAACATAAATCAAATCCACTTCGGAATTGCTGCCCCGTTGCTGTCTAACCCAAAAATTTTGTTTTTCACCCACATCAAACGAAATTGTTTTCAACTCCTGCGCTACAATTTGTTCGGCAGCCTTACCACGCCAAGTATCAAGTAAATCGCTGTGTATTATGTATTCTTTTTGAATTTTTGCATTGTAATTTACCAGCCCTGAATCAAGCCAAAAGAGTTTTGGCGAGCGTTTGAGGTCGGAAACCACCGGCATTTTGGCACTCGTAACCGGATAAGTCAGTTCGAGCAACATAGCCTTTTGCAAAGTACGAAATGCCTCGCCCGTTTCCCTTGCCTTGTATGACGAGCCGGCAAAACTGCCAAAAATGATTGCCTCGCCTGCAAAATTCCAGCCGTAGTCGATAATATAACGAATGATCTCAGCCTGTGTTTTGTTTTCGGCATATTTCTCAACGTCGTTTTTGTAGGTGTTAATCAAGTGATTATAAACTCGTTTTAGCCCCACAATGTCGTCCTTGTTGTCGGCATACCTCGCTACAGCTTCGGGCATTCCGCCAACGAGTGAAAAGGTTTTGAAAAGTTGCATCACGCTGTCGTGAAAAACGGCAGGTAAAGCAACATTCAAAATCGGCTCTGCAAAACGATATTCACCTGTAGCACCTAAAAATTCAAGAAACGAACAGGGGTGCAACGCTAAATATTCCACCCGACCGACGGGTAACGAAAAGTGTTTGCCGAGCATGGTTTCCAAAAGCGAACCTGCTGCAATGACATAAATTTCGGGCAGTTCCTCATAAAAATAGCGTAAAAGCGACACCGTATGCGGAGAATTTTGAATTTCGTCAATAAACAGCAGCGTTTTACCTTCTTTTTGCGAAATGTTGCAATACAGAAACAGCAAAGGCAGCAACTTTGTCACATCGTCAGTCGATTCAAAAAGTGCTTTCGCCTGTTTTTTTTCTAAATTTACAGGAAGAAAATTATCAAAATTTTCCGCAAAACGACCTACGATAGTTGTCTTGCCAACCTGCCTTGCACCTCTTAAAATCAATGGCTTACGATACTTATCATTCGCCCAACGAGTTAATTCCCTTTGTATATTTCTTTCAAACATAATTAACAGTGTTTTTTACGCAGCAAAGATACAAAAAATGTTTCAATGCAGAGGTATATTTCCATGAAAAATGTTTCAATGCAGAGGTATATTTCTGTTAAATTTGTTTCAATGCAGAGGTATATTTCCGTCTTTTTTGTATCAATCCCTAACTTTTTCAAATAATACGGAGTGATAAGGTTGATGTAGAAACGCGGTGCACCGCGTTTCTACTGAGATTATTGTCTTGAATTGTGATTCGTGTGATTTCGTGTGATTTTGTGACGGGCTATGATTTTTTTAGAGCGTCATAGCCCATCACAAATCATTGGTGGGATAATCGCGCCACCAATAGTGTTTCACATCCCAGTCGGTTTCAATGTTGGCAGCATCGAACTTACCGCCGAAACCGACGCCTCCGATCCAATCCGACTGCAGTTGCGTGGTCGATCGTCTAGTCCTTAAACCGTCGGCAAGGCTCGCGAATTCGTTCGAAAGCGCCACCCAATCGAGGCCACCCGGAACGCGCCATCCCACTCCAAGTGCATTACAGGCGGACATGGCTTCATCAAACGGGTAATAGTATCCACGTTCGCCCGCTAATTTTCCCGGGTATGTGGTGATTACATTTGGTGTGATTTCGGTAATATTTTGATATTTCTAAACGTCGCAACTCAAAACAAAATCATAAGACATTGATATTTACTTACTATCTTTTCAATCTTCCTATTCTATCCGCCATGATCTTTATTCCTTCTCTTTTACCATTATTCCTTCAATACTTCTTTCCATCTTATTTAATGCTGAAAATTCAACTTTATTTACAATCGAATTTGCGACTAATTGTTGCACAAAAAAGCATTGATTACCCGAAGAGCTTACCATTTTGTAAATTCTTTTCACATCAATATTTTCAAAATTAACTACTCCGCTTGTTCTTTCTTCCTCCGTTGGAACATACACCAAATCATTGGGTGACAAATAAAACAACAGATTATGACCTTTTTCATTCGTTTCAGGAACTTCTTTTAAACCCTGTTTCAACCGTTCTATAACGATATTTAAAGGTATTGTTTCACAACTGCGACTTCCGTTTTCGTCGGCGTATATGGCAAAGAAAAGGTTTGTCCCTTTTGCTGCCTCTACATATTTATCTTTTTTATTTCCGACATATCCCACTTGAAATTTATTCCCAATCGGTTCATACACACGTACTGTTCAGTTAATTTTGACAAGCCGTATATTTTTTGTACCATTGCCGCCAAAAACGAGTTATGGTAAAGTATCGGATAAAATTGACAAAAGAAGAGGTTTTGGAACTTCAAAAAATCGTGAACAAGGGGTCTCACAGTACACAAACCTACCGAGCAGCCTATGTTTTGCTCAATGTAGATGAAGGAGCGTTTAGTTTGGGAAAAATGACCAATGAACGCATTTGTGAAGTGTTAAAAATCAATATGCGC
>BNTP01000039.1 GCA_025996695.1 Bacteroidia bacterium
ATACAGCCTTTCCCCAACGTAACGCCCGGCAAAACAACCACTCCTTCGCCAATCCACACATTGTCTTCAATTACGACCGCATTTTTAGCATAATTACGTTTAATAGGATCTGTTTCCGACGACGTATCAAATTCATCGCCTTTGTAACTTCCGTAACTATTATCTGATATATAAACCTTTCCTGCAATTAGCACATTGTGAAGTAAAAATATGCATGCTATTTTTATTTATTGTAATTCATTTTCTTTCAAAGCTTTGAATCGTTTTCTCAAAACCGTTTTTTGCTGAAACAGGCATTTTATCTATGCCCATCGCAGACTTAATTTTATTATTACACACAACGTAATTCTCAGTCAGTTTTTGCAGGCGTTCATTGTTGAGTGGCAAGTGTAATTTCGTGCCGATTTGAGCACACATCCGAATCAATTGAGGCGACCAGTGCCAGATTTTGCTGCGTTTTCCTGATGTAGAGGCAATTAGTTTGATTAGCTCATTGGTAGACAGACTTTCATCGTCCGCCACATTGTAAACGCCTGTGGGAATATCTTGTATGATTAATTGTTCCACTACGAACGAAATATTGTCAATTGAGGTAAACGAACGCCGATTTTCAAAGGCACCCAACGGATAAGGAATCCCTTTTTTGACTACTTTATACAACAGATTGAGATTGCCTTTATTGCCGGGGCCATGTATCATTGCGGGACGCAAGATATAGACTGATTTGTCGATGGGCAAAAATTGCAATATATAATTTTCAGCAGCGATTTTACTTTCGCCATACGGACCTTTTGGTGTCGGGATGACGTCCTCCGTTAAAAATCCCCCCGCTACTGTATCGGCAGCAGCTTTCACAGTACTAAAAAAAATAAATTTCTTAGCAGAAGATTGCAAAAACCAATCATATATTTTTTGCGTCAGTCCTGTATTGATGTCAAAATAGACCTGCGCTTCTGTTTGATTTTTTGTGTCGTGCGCTTTGCCTGCTAAGTGGATGATTGTGTCTATTTCTGGGATTTCCGAGATTTCGTCCCAAGAAAAAGTCTTTATTACACCATCCTTGGGGGGTGCAATGATATCTAAACCATAAATAGTATGATTTGTTTCTAATGCAGCTACTAAATTGGCGCCTACAAAGCCGTGTATGCCGGTGATGAGAATGTTCATTACTTCATTTGTTTATAAATTACTGCATAATATCATTTAACCACGATTCAATGGAATATTTGTTATACATATCTGTTTCTAAATTTTGGTATGGTGTTTCCCACAACTCTATCGGGATTACAGGATTCTTTCTGTCCACCACTAAGATATTATTCGCATTATAGAAATCATAATGTTTTATCGCTTCATTCGTTGTAATTAATTTTCTACAAGCACCAAGTGACTCAATAGTTCTCATCGTTAATCCCGTTTGTTTCGGATGTTGAACGTCAACCAAACAAAAGGACTGATTTACCAATGTTAGCAATTTTTCTTTTGAAAGGCTAGAAAATTGAAAATCAGAACGTTTTGTTTTTCTGAACGTCCGATCTATCATTTTTTTTCTATAATATAAAATAATACTTTGAAAGAAATAGTAGGTACACATCGTTTTGTCGAAACCGTCTAATTGCTTTCTAATCTTTTCTGCGAACAAGTATCTATCACTATGCACTGTCCCTACGAAAAGAGCATCGTAAACAAAAGAAGTTTCTTTTGTGAGTTTCTTGTAGGCATCGCCATAAAATAATGGTCTAAAAATAAATCCATATTTTTGTACATCTTCTTTGTCAAATGACAATATCTTGTCAAAGCAATCAAGATTATTAAGCGCATTATTATTGTTGCGGATAGAGTCCCACAAATATAATATCATTTTGGCATGTGAATGATCGTGCCTTAACTGTTTTAATATCGTGTTAGGAACTGCTTCTCCTCTAAGAAAAAAAATATAATCAAAGTCTTCCTCTCTGACTTTAGTGATAATATTATTATAGTATGTTGTTATTTGTCTTTTTAAGAGTTTACGGTTTACGCGAATTAAAGCTTTCGTTAGAAAAGAATTAGACGGACGTTCGTCAAAGAGTTCAACACTTGCCCCTAATGCTTCCATTTTGGATTTGATTTCTATTTCATATCCAAACGTTTTTGTTGCAAAAAACAAAACTTTCTTGTTTTCAAAAATATTCATTTGTATAATCCTCTTGATTTTAGTTCTTCAATAGACTTTGTGTATTTGTCGATCTGCACCGCTTGTTCGCTGACCCATGCTGCGAATTTTTTTATTCCTTCAACAAAATTCGTTTTTGGCACAAAGCCTAATTTCTGTTGTATTAATGTTAGATCTGCATAGTTATGGCGAATATCTCCTAAGCGATAGTTGCCTGAAATATTGGTTGTAACCTGTACACCGTAATTTTTTTGCAACTCATCGGTTACTGAGATCACATCTATTGCTTCGGCTGTTCCCACGTTAAACACATGATTATTAGCCTCATCTCGTTCTATTCCTAATATTGTAGCCGCAACGACATCATCAATGTACACGAAATCCCGACTTTCTTTTCCGTCCTCAAAAATATTGATTGGATTATTATTTTTGATTTGTGTTGAGAAAATTGAAAGTATCCCGGTGTAAGGATTTGACAACGACTGTCCGGGTCCATATACATTTTGGTAGCGAAAAGCCACACCTGCTACGCCAATAGATGGGCAAACAGTCATCACCATCTGTTCTTGATTTTGTTTGGTGATGCCATAAACAGAAGTCGGATGTATTTTACCGTCTTCGCTTGTTGCCTGCAATGTCAATTCGCTATTACAATTCGGACATTTACACTCAAAATCACCACGTTTCATATCCTCATCTTTGCGTGCTGTCGGATAAACAATACCACACTTCGGACACAGGTATTTTCCTTCACCATAAATGGCCCTTGACGAAGCCACGACCACCTTGTTCACTGTATGTTTTTGATTAGTGAGAATATCCAGCAGTAGAGCCGTGCCTCCAATATTGACATGGGTGTATTTTTCTATTTCATACATACTTTGCCCCGTACCGGTTTCGGCGGCTAAGTGCACAACCACATTTTGGTTGACCAATGCGCGTTCCCAATCCATTCTGGAAGTCACTGTGCCTGCTATAAAATTAACTTTCCCTTGTATGGATTTATACAACGGAGAGGTTTCTTTCGGATTATCGCCGTGTATTTGTGGCGATAAATTATCCAATACGGTTACTTTGTAACCTTTGTCGATCAATGCGAGTGCGAGGTTTGACCCAATAAACCCGGCACCACCGGTAATTAAAACATTCATATTTTTGTCCATTTTTGAGTTTCAAAATGATATTTCATATTTTCTTTCATCTCTGTAAAATTCTTTATTGACACAGTAAACGTCCAATACAGCGGGACCTTTGCTGACACTTAATTATTAGTGTTTTGCAATTTATTTTTCAAAACAATTCCTTTTTGTGTCAAACGATATTTTTGTAAGCGGCTGTTGGGTTTGTCGGGAATTGTCATTTCAATCAAACCAAGTTTTAAGGCAGGTTGAATGTAATTCAGTCGGAATTTTTCTTTATGTTTAAGATTTAACCTGCTCATTAATTCATTACTTGTCAAAGCATCTTGATCAAAATCAAATAATAGCCGTTTGACTTCCGCCCTGACTTCCGCCCTGACTTCCGCCCTGACTTCCGCCCTGACTGTTGTTTTAACTTCTTTTATTGTGCTATCATCAAGCATTTCAGGAGTATAATAGGGCGGATGTGTCAAATTCTTTTGTACAGTGTACGAATAAGTAAAGAGCAGTCCATTAGGAACTTCCTTAAATTCGGTTTTCATCGTTGGATATACTTCAATATGTTCTCTGATACGGCGAAAACCACTACCGTATTTTTCTACATCTCCAGTGAGGTAAAATGCTTCAGCGAGGAGTTTGTTCCTTGCATACGCTTGATAATTATCTGTTTTAAGGTCTTCAAAAGTTAAATTACCCGACAGTTTTCCTGGATTATAGATTGTAATTTCCCTGTCAAAAATTTTTATTTGCACATCATACGGAAACAAATAATCCCTGTGTATTACGGCGTTAAGTACTGTTTCGCGAATCGCTTGTATGGGATATTCAGGAATTTCTGTTCTTTGAGTAGGAAATCCTTTTATCTCAAAAGCAAATTTAATTTGAGAAACGATGTACTTCATGATTTCATCCACCGCTTCAAATAGCGTTTTTTTGATAATCCGATCATCTATAATCAAAGTAGGCGTTTTGAGCCGCCCTATATGAACAGTATGCGAGATTTCATCTTTCACAAAAAGTAATACGGCTGCATTGGTAACTTTGTCTCCATCTATATATTTAAGCTTTTCAAGACATTTTTGCGGACTGCCAATTAAAGAAAATCGCCCTTTTTTGTTGACTCTATCTATAAATTTCAGTATTTTATTCTCGTCCAAATCGACATAAGTATAATTATTGGAAATATAGGCATCCCACGAATATTGCATGGATTGCAAATAAACATCTGAAATCTCTTGTACCGACAACAAATGATTGGAATTGCTTACTCGTTTGTAGAACCTGCCTCTCGTACCGACTGGTTTAACCGGAAATTCTTGAATACGAAACTCTACTATTTTTGCTCCCTTGTAATCAATCTCTTCTACATCGGGAATAATTTGCGGTTGTGTTTTGTTTTTTACCTCGTTTGCCCAATTCTGCAAACTTTCTTTGCCAACAGTAAAGTTGTCGAGTGGCTGTCCATTGTCATCCACACCAACCAACACCTTGCCTCCTTTGGTGTTAGCAAAAGCAACCAAGGTTTCAATGACATCTTCGTTGAACTTCGGCTTGAACTCTATGTATTGTGTTTCTGTCTGCATCCTGTATTGTTAAAGGCTGTTATCATATCTTTTTAATCATCTATGAATTTTGCAATTTATTTTTCAAAACAATTCCTTTTTGTGTCAAACGGTATTTTTGTAAGCGGCTGTTGGGTTTGTCGGGAATTGTCATTTCAATTATACCCACTTCTATAGCAGGTTGAATATGATTTTTTAAGAAATTTTGTTTGTGATCCAATTTTAATTTTTGCATTATCTCTATACGCGTTAATTCATCATCACCTATTGCATGGACCATACTACACCATAATGCGTCGACGTTGACTGGTGCGTTGTTGACTTGTGTGTCGACTGGTGCGTTGACGACTGGTGCGTTGACTGGTGCGTTGTTGACTGGTGTGTCGACTGGTGCGTTGACTGGTGCGTTGTTGACTTGTGTGTCGACTGGTGCGTTGACTGGTGCGTTGACTGGTGCGCTGACTGGTGCGCTGACTGGTGCGCTGTTGACTTGTGTGTCGACTTGTGTGTCGACTTGTGTGTCAACTTGTGTGTCGACTTGTGTGTCGACTTGTGTGTCGACTTTGTTAACCATATTGGTGTCTTCATTTGTAACACCAACAGAATGTAATCCTAACGGTATTTCCTGTACAAAAATATCTTCTTCGTCAAATTTTATGCCATCATCGCCCGAAAACAGTTTGGAATACTTATGCATTTTTCGCAACCCTGTACCGAGTTCTTCGGAACGCCCTATTTGCGTGAATATGTGTGCAATATGCGGATTTTTCGGAAAAGGCTCAAAATTTTGCAACGTCATCGGCCCATACAAATGCGGGCGATTGGAATTTTTGGCAACCACTTTGTCTCCGTAAATCGTAAATGTGCTTGGATAAGCATTTGTGTATTCTCGATGTATCAACATATTAGCCACAATTTCGCGAAAAAGATGCTCACGCAACGAAATACGCAAATCTTTTTCCATATAAAACTTGTCGGGCAAATGTTTGGCAACAAATTCCATCATTTTATCATAAGCCACCACCAAGCAGGAACGAATATTTTCGCGGTCGTCGTAGCGTTCAGTGTCGTAGCGGCGTAACAGGCAATCAATTTTATAATGTGAAACGGCACTCATTATCGCCTCGTCTTTTCCAAAAAGAAGCAGAGCCGCCATTGTAAAACCCTCGATATTTAAAGCAAAATCGGTTCTGTAAAGTCCGGCTTGTCGAAAAAAATCGTCGTCTGTTACATCATTCCACGGATGATCAGGGCGGTTGTTGCGTATCATTTGGCGCACGCGTTGCACAATTCCGGGAACAAAATCCGTTTCGTACAAGTAGGGGTAAATCGTATTCTCGGAATAGGTATTATTTTTCCGAATGTAGCAATTTTTGATTTGTTCAGTAGTTTTCAGTTCAAAATCGCCGTCTGCACTGCGGTCGAAAACCTTTTTGCCACAACTGTGAACCTGCGAAGAAGCCGGGATAAACAAATGAACGTTGCCGTCGTCAGACACGCCAAGCAAAACTCTCCCACCACTGCGGTTCAGAAAAGCGCAAATTGTATCAAAAAGCGTTTCAGGCAATCTGTTTTTGGCTTTTTTAAACTCAATCGAAATGCCTTCGCCCTGCTGCAACAATTTTGGTATGTTAATATTCATATTGTTTTAATTTATTTATATCAAGCAATAAATCAGCATTATTTTCAACCATGAAAACCCTTGCTCCACCATTTGACATCAAGCAAGTACATGACAAAAATAAAGTTGGGGACAAAAGTACACAATTATTTGCAGTTTTGCAAGATTTTTTTCGGGGAAAATTATTACCACCTTTATCTCGCGCTCCGGTCGATACTGTAATAATCGTTTTTTTCATTACTTCCTAATTATCTTTTCAAGATTTGCAGTATTATAAAGCGGTACGTTTATTACTTTTTCATTTTCTTTATACGCCAATGCCGAAATTTTAACACCGAGCGGCGAGTTGTGTTCTTTCATAAATTCTTTAAATGAATTGGCAGAAAGATTTGTACCCGATTTTACTTCAATCGGCACAACGCCCTGCTCGTTTTCGCTGATAAAATCAATTTCCTGCTTGGCATCTTCACGCGACCAATAGAACAATGTCGGCAACTCGTTTGCAATAAGTTCCTGACAGACATATTGTTCTCCAAGCGCACCGTTAAATTCGGTATAAATAGAATCATCTTCTACAATATGACGAGGCAAAGTGCCTGTCATTGCGCCCAGAAGTCCTAAATCGCTCACAAACAGTTTGAAAGCGCCAAAATCTTCGTAAAATTTCAACGGCGATTTTGGTGTGGAAACGCGGTTTATTTTATGAATCATCGAGGAGTCCAATAGCCATTGAATGGTTGTTTCAAAATCGCGTGCGCGTGCGCCCTGTCGTACAGCGCCGTAGATAAATTTTTTGTTTTCACGGGCAATTTGTTGAGGTATTGACTTCCACAACATTCTGATTTTTGTTGCCAAAAGCGGCGTTGCATATTTTGCAAAATCGCGGTCGTAATCTTTCAATATTTTATTTTGAATTTTCCTCACTTTTACAAAATCTTTGCTCGCAGCATATTCGGCAACCACTTCTGGCATTCCTCCAACAAAAAAATACTGTTTCAAATATCGGTCAAGTTTTTCATGAAAAACACCTGTTTTTTCAGGTTCCTGATTTTGTAAAACGTCGGCAAGTTGGTGCTCTCCCATTGCTTGCAAAAATTCCGTAAAAGTCATCGGATACAACTGCATATTATCCACTTTGCCCACCGGAAACGACGAATTGCCGTGCATAGCAATTCCCAAAGCCGACCCGGAAGCAATCAAATAAAGTTCGGGCATCTGCTCCTGAAAAAATTTCAGTGCTGTAAGCGCGTTTGGAACTGCTTGTATTTCATCGAAAATCAGTAGCGTGTCGGCAGTAATTGTTTCGCCGCTTTCAGCTTGCAGAAATGGCAACAGGCCTTTTGGCGCGAGCGAGCCGTCAAAAAGCTTGCGCATATTTTCGTTTTTTTCAAACATAATATACGCCGTATTTTTGAACTGCGTTCTGCCAAATTCCTGTATCGCCCAAGTTTTACCCACTTGCCTTGCTCCTGTTAAGATTAACGGCTTGCGATTGCTCGAATTTTTCCAAATTTCTAATTTATTAAGTATCTCTCTTTTCATATTTTGCACATTTTCGCCGATATTGCAAAATAAAACTGCACGTTTTTGCCGCTTTCTGTGTTTTGAGATTTGGCCATAATATATAAATTCTCTATATACTTTTTACTTATCACACGATAAATCTCGCGATGCCTTATCCCATCTCTGAGTTTCAAAATTAAATTTTTTGATTGGCATTGCAGGAGCACCAACCGCAATCACATAAGACGGAATGCTTTTGGAAACCACTGAATTTGCCCCAATGATACAGCCTTTCCCCAACGTAACGCCCGGCAAAACAACTACTCCTTCGCCAATCCACACATTGTCTTCAATTACGACTGCATTTTTAGCATAATCACGTTTAATGGGATCTGTTTCCGGAGAAGTATCAAATTCATCGCCTTTATAACTTCCGTGACTATTATCTGAGATATAAACCTTTCCTGCAATTAACACATTGTTGCCAATTGTTACATTTTGCATGGAACAAATGTGCACATAATCGTTTATTTGCACGTTGTTTCCAAAGTGCATAGTTTTTTCTCCTTTTTCAGAAAAGGCTTCTAATCGACAACCAACACCTGTGGTTAGATTCGTTCCTAAATCAATGTATTCTTTGCCTCTTATTTCAAATGGAAAACGGATTATCCGTGCTTGCCGACACAGCAATTTCGTTCGTATTAAGCAATACGCTAATTTTATTTTCTGGGAGATTGTATATTTGTTTTTAATCATTGCCATTAGTTCTTATTGTAAAAGAAGGGTGAAAATTTCATTCCAAGAAGAAGCATACGGTGCTTTTTTTTCAGTTTCCGGACACGGTGCAAAAAATGACCTGTCCCCATCTATTATCAATTGCATTTGCTCTGCCAATTGTTGAGCACTGTTGGGATCAAAAAAGCTAACGGCACTAGCGCCCGCTGCTGTTTCGTGAGCATATTCCAAATCCGCAATGAGCATCGGCTTTTTATAGACTAAAAACTCAGAAACAGGCAGTCCCCATGTTTCAAGTTTTGATGGAAATATCAAACAATCTGAACTCTGATAGTATTCTTGAACTTGGTCTTTGGACAGTAATCCAACAAACTTAATTTGTTCTATATCCTTGTATTTATTAACAATACTACCGGCATATTTATTCTCTGACCCATCAATGGTGAGTACAATTTCAAAATTATTTTTGGCATTTTTCTGAAACAATATTCGTGCCGCTTCACCAATAATTTCAAAATTTTTAAATGGGCGAGGAAATGCAGGATACACAAAACGACAGGTGCCGTTTTTGTTCGTTGGTTCTATTCTTTCAATCGTCGCAGTATCCATTTTGGGGCGTGCAACAATTATTTTACTTTTTTCTATCTGGTACATTTTTGAAAACGCATCCCGTATCCAATTTTGCTGAACGATGACAAACCAATTCTTTTTTATATTTATTCCATATAAAAACTTATAAAATAAGGAAAATAAAAAATACTTGTAATTGTAGTAAAGATCTTTCATCTGTGTTTTGTAAAAAGGGGTCGGATTGTGGCAATACACGGCTTTTCTTTCAGCATAAACATTGGGGGATATATCATGCAATGACAACCATAAATACGGCTTAAATTTTTTAGACAATCCTCGAAAATAAAAATACTCAAAGTATATTCGATGCAACCACGAACGTCTTGATTGCGGAATTTCGATGTACTCTACGTTTGGATATTCGCAAAGTTTTTTGTTGTGAACAAGCGCAATGATTCTATAACTCGATCCATACGATTTGCTTATTTCACTCAAGCAATCTTGTAAAATGGTAAGAGGGCCACCCTCAAATAAATTTATTGCAGAAACAACGATCGTTTTCTTATTCATAATTCGGATTGTGTGAAATTTATCAGTTTCAAGTAATCTTGTGGGATGTGTTCTTTATAAAAATGGGAATGATCCAAAAATAAAGAATCTTCAAGAAACGTATACTGATCAAAAAAATGAGTCAATATAGCCGCATCCATTTGGGGCATATACTTGATGTGTTGTTTTAAATCCAGCATTTCTTTGTATGATGATTTTTTCATCGGCACGGGTTCCAATCTAAAACGGATGTCATTGGTTTTGCACAATTCAGCTATGCTATCCAAATAGGTTTGGGCTATTGGAGAAAATAAACCATAATCTCGTGGCAAAGATTCATACGTTGGCGTGAAGCAGGATGCCTTAATTAATGGTATTTGGGAGGCCCAGTAAAAAGGTATTTGTTTTATCCTCTCCTTAAGAGGTTTATTCATCAGCCCTGTATATTCCTTTTTATATAAAGGTTTCAAAAAATAGTTAAAAGCCTTTGCATCCAACTGATTTCCTAACGAACGTGGGTTACAAAGCAATATTACTTCTTCCGGCAATTGTTCTTTATTGGTTGTAATGAAGTTATTGAGCAAAAAATAATAACCTGCAGCAGAAATAACTTGATTGCATGTCAACGAATAGATGCTGTCATTATAAACGTCATTATCATAAAGTTGCTTAGCAACACTATCTCCTAATAATAATCTTTTTACCAGCTTTTTCTTCTTGCTTTTATTTAAGGAATGATATACCTCTGAACCAATATTATTTGTAAGTTCCACACCGACAACCATTAATATTAAATTACCTCCGACAACAATAAGGGCAAATATAGCTGAGCTAATAATAAATCTTTTCATTCTTTTTAAAATTGAAAATAAATAAATGCTGCCTGATTACCTCCATAACGAAATATCAAGAACACAATAACAAGATAGGCAGTCCATCTAAGAACGACCGGAATTTTAGAACTTAGTTGTAGGCCATGCAGTTTATCCCTATTCACCCATTCAATGATTATAAACAATGCAGAAAACAGCAATGCACTTTTACTCTTTAATTCCGGCATTGTAAGCGGCGAAGAAGAAAATATCTCGAAAATATAGTTCCATGCCTGCGTGAGACTATCTGTACGGAAAAGAATCAAGCCAAATGACACAAGGAAGAATGTCAACAGCATTTTAGCCAATGTTTTCAGTTTCGGAAAACCCCATTTACAGGTTTCTATCTTCGTTTTCTTGAACATGCCGCCGGACAAAATCAACGGAACATAGAGCAACCCGTGATATAAACCAAAAATCACAAAAGTCCAACTCGCGCCATGCCACGATCCAATCAACACAAAGGTGATGATGATAGACAAAACCATGCCCCAGTTGCCCCAATCACGCCATTTTATATTTAAGGGCATAAACACATAGTCAGTCAACCACGACGTCAACGATATATGCCACTTGCGCCAATAATCGGCAATGTTTTGTGCAAAAAGCGGATAAGCAAAGTTTTTTGTGAGTTGAAATCCCAACAATTTGCCCACGCCAATAGCCATATCCGTATAGCCTGAGAAGTCGGCATACATTTGGAGTGTGTAGAGAAGCGTTCCAAGCAGAAGGGTACTCCCCGAACTATTCATGTAATCGGCACCAATGCCGGTCATAGCGGCACAATTATCGGCGATAACCATCTTTTTGAATAACCCCCACAGGATTTGGCGCAATCCGTCGGTGGCTAAGGCATAATCAAAAACGCGTTTCTTTTGCAATTGTGGAATGAGCGTGTTGGGGCGGTCAATAGGACCGGACAGAATACACGGAAAAAATGCGACATAAGTGGCAAACGCCACCACGTCGTGCGTAGGAGCATATTTCCCCCGACTGATGTCAATCACATAACTCAACAGACGGAAAGTATAAAAGCTGATTCCAATCGGCACAATGATTTTGAATGTGTGCCAATTGGTGTGCAACCCCAGACTCTCAAACAAGGCTTGAAACGAGGATATAAAAAAGTTGGTGTATTTAAAATAACCCAGCAAAGCAATGCCAAACACCACTCCAAGGGTTGATAGCGTCGCGGCACGCCGCGACCCCACCGCCTTAAAAATTGCTAACCCTAAACCATAATACACCAGCGTGGAGGCAATCAGCAAGGGCAGAAGCTTCCAATCGGCGTAGACATAAAAGAAATAGCTGGCTGCAAGCAGTAACACATTCTGTGCCTTCACATTTTTGGATATAGCCCAGTACATCAAAAATACTATTGGTAGAAATATTCCGAAAGCAAGTGAATTGAATAACATTTTGTTTGTTTATGTTTGTTTATACAAGTTTTGCTGCTTGATACTGTTCACTAATTACTATTTAAAACACTTTTCAAATCCTCAATCAGCAATTGTGTGCGATAATCGGCACCCTCTTTGGTTGAATGGCCGGTGTTATCAAACAATAACGAATTCTCTTTTTTTTAATTTTTCGGGTGCAAAGTTACATGAAAATTCTGAGATTTCCAAGCGTCCTATTTCAGATAATGTTTTATAAAATTATCCATTCTCCGGCTTTTGTTGATCCGATATGTTTAATCGTGCCATTACCGGTCAATCGCTTCAAATGATACTTGACACCATATAGTGTCAGGTGAAGCATGTTTGCTAATTCTTGACGCGTAATTTGTGGATTGTTTTGCATGATTTGTATAATTTTTTCTTGAGTAGTACCTTCACTTTCTAGGCTAGTATTTTCATTTTCTATGCTAGTATTTTTACTTTCTAGGCTAGTATTTTTACTTTCTAGGCTAGTATCATCAAATTCGACCTCTATCGTCAGCGTAACTCTGTCGGGCGCATAGCTTTCTTGCAAAAACGGTATTTTTACATCCGATGTCAATTTCCCTAATACTTAGCAAATGCCGAATAGCTCTCCCACAAACTCTGTGGCAAGCCCTTGTCGGCTCTCTTGGCCTCCACCCGCTTTATTGACACAACAATTTATTTTTCAAGACAATTCCCTTTTGCGTTAAACGGTATTTTTGTTGAGGATGATTAGGATTATTGGGATAAACCAACTCTATGTAATTTTGTTCAATAGCCGGAGTCAAATAATTAACTCGGAAGTTTACACTGTCTTGTAATTTTAATATATTTTGAATTTCAACTCTTTTTAATTCATCTGACATCACCATTACCAGTCTTTTTATTTCTTCACTTGGTTCTACTTGATGGGTACTTGATGGGTACTTGTTGGGTACTTGTTGGGTACTTGTCGGGTACTTGGGGGGTACTTGGGGGTTGACTTGGGGGGTATCAGTATCTTTGGCCGACTGATTTCGCCAAAGAGTTACGGTAAAACTTTCTTCTTCAACAAACTCAGGCTCTTTCAAACCTGCTTGTTTGCATTTATCAATCATTTCTTCTGTACCGGTGAATCCACTAATTGCAGAGCCACTTTATTTGGCAGGAACTATCGAAAGGATGGGCACCGGTAC
>BNTP01000040.1 GCA_025996695.1 Bacteroidia bacterium
AACCGCCGAGGAGGTAGCGCTGCTGTACAAAAATCGGTGGTCAATTGAAACGACTTTCAAAAAACTGAAACAGAATTTTCAATTGACCTACTTTTATTCCGATACAGAAAACGGCATAAAAACACAGCTCTGGTGTACTTTGATAGCCTATTTGCTTTTACAGGTAATCCAAACGATGACTGAAAGTAAGAAGATGTTTTCAACCATAGCAGCATTGCTGCGCATACATTTGATAAGCCATTTAGACTTGAAGTGGGTCGTAACCGAAGGTAGGCGGGCTTACCCCAAAGGCGATAAACGCCGAAACAAAAGCCCCACAACCGCCCAGCTGTCACTATTTTGAGGGGGGGTAAGTTTTTGAAAATGAAAAAACGATTTTGTAATTAATTGATAATAAGCAATATAGAATGTGGATTAGCTGGATTTTTCAAATTAGTCGGTTGATAGTGATTCTTAATTCTTAATTTTTAATTCTTTCCCCTATCCATTTGCCAACTTCCGAAGTTTTGTAGGCTTTTTTACCTTCAGCGATGTCTTCGGTGACAATTCCGGCCGCCATGCTGCCCGTCACGGCATCACGAATGGCTTTGCCTTCCGCTTTCAGGTCGAACGCATATTCAAACATCAAAGCTGCCGACAAAATCGTGGCCAACGGATTGGCTATGTCTTTGCCTGCCGCCTGTGGATAGGATCCATGAATTGGCTCAAACACAGAGGTATGCACGCCGATTGATGCCGACGGAAGCATGCCCAGCGAGCCGGTGATAACCGACGCCTCGTCCGTCAGGATGTCACCAAACATATTTTCCGTCACAATCACATCAAAATGCTTTGGGCCGCGCACGATTTGCATCGCGGCATTGTCGACAAACATATATTCGGTTGCCACTTCGGGATATTCTTTTTCAAGTCGTTGCGACACTTCTCGCCAAAGACGCGACGTACACAGCACATTCGCCTTGTCCACAATACACAGGCGTTTCTTGCGTTTCATCGCGTACTCGTAAGCCAAACGCACGATGCGTTCAATTTCCATGACGGTGTAAACGCACGTGTCATAAGCCGTTTGCCCGTCTTCGCTCCGACCTTGCGGACGCCCAAAATAGATGCCCCCGGTGAGTTCGCGAATACACATAAAGTCAGCCCCTTCAACGAGTTCTGCGCGCAAAGGCGATTGATGAACCAGCGAGGGAAAAGTCGTCACCGGACGGATATTGGCATATAAGCCTAATTTTTGACGCATTGCCAACAAGCCTTGCTCGGGTCGCACTTTTGCCGACGGATTATTGTCGTATTTTGGCGAACCAATGGCTCCAAACAGCACCGCATCCGATTCCATACACAACGCGTGCGTTTCCGCAGGATAGGGGTCGCCCACCGCGTCAATCGCGCAAGCACCTACCAAAGCAGTTTTATACTCCAATTCGTGTCCAAATTTTTTGCACACGGCGTGCGTCACATCAAGGGCTTGCCCCACAATTTCCGGACCGATGCCATCACCGGCCAAAACAGCAATTTTCAGTTTCATATTATATCAAAATGTGTTATCGTTTTTGTTGGGGCAAAGTTAGCATTATTTTTTGAATAATGAAAATGAATAACTTGCGAATTACAAGCGTCTTTTCACATAAATTAAGAGGTTTTTCTGTCAAATTTTGTTAAATGCTTGTTTGACATAAATATAGACACTACCTTTGTTGTCGTCATATAAAACTTTTTACAAAAAGCGAGGTTTCTTAACAGGATTCCTCGTTTTTAAGTTAAAAATGGTGCAAAAATCCGGATTTTTGGAGAATGCTTATGCAGATGCTACAGGCAAAATTGTCATCACGTCGCTAATGGTAAAAAAAAATATGAAAAAGTTAATGAGTTCATTCGTTGCCGCCCTTGCGATGGTAGCCGTGGGCGGCTGTAGTGGTGGCGGAAGTAAATTGCCTGCCGACATCGAAAAGGATCAATCGTCTGCCAACAGCGAAAAGAGCCCGTCGCTTACTGTCATCGAAATGAGCCTGTCGCCAGCGGAAATTGCAAAAAACATCTACAGCCAGATGCAGGAGGGAAACTATGGGCGGTTTGTTGACCTGCTGTTTGCCAATACTGACGTTGAAAGTATAGACAAAGTTCAACTGAACTTGGCACAAGTTAAGCCCTTGATGACTGCTGCGCTGGAAAGAGAAGGAAAAGAGAGGGGAGGACTTAAAAGCGTTGAAATTTTGGAAGAAAAGTTTGCCGAAGATGGAAAAACGGCAACCGTAACGCTCAAAACGATCGAAGGTAATAGCACTGAAAAAACAACGACCGTTAAGTTTGTCAAAAAAGTGGACGGGTGGAAAATTACCCAGTAGCTCCGAAACGAGCTTGCCGGTGTAAATATTTTTTTGTAAATTTGCAGCCGAGACTTATAAACAATATATTATGGCAATACTTTCTATGTTTTATGGTATTATTATTTCTATGTTTTACGGAGATAATAAACAGCATAAACTTCCTCATATTCATGTAAAATACCAGAATGATGAGGCTATATTTTCTATTCCTAACGGAGATTTGATTGATGGAAATTTACCTTCAAAGAAAATACAACTTGTTCGGGCATGGATAATCCTTCACGAGGAAGAATTGATGGCTGATTGGGAACTGGCAACTAATGAGAAAAATATTTTTAAAATAGAACCATTAAAATAGAACAACATGAATCCAAGAGTAGTCAATGTGAAACCGGAAAGAGATTATACTTTGCGCCTTTGGTTTACCAACGGAGAGATTGGTGTGTTTGACGTAAAGCCCTATCTTAAAAAAGGAATTTTCAGGGATTTACAAGACTTATTCGTATTCAATTCCGTGAAACCTTTTTTAGGCACTATACAATGGTCAAATGAGGCAGACCTTTGCCCCGACACTGTGTATTTAGGTAGCATAAAAGTATAAAAAATTTATTTTCAATGAAATTACAGCGATTTTTTATCACATTTTTATTGGCAATTTGTACGCACACAGCATTTGCACAGCCCAGTCCTTACACCGTGCGAGCCGCTTTGTTGTTGCCTTTCACTTCGGATGATGGCAGTCCAAGTTCGACTACTGATCGTATGGTAGAGTATTATGAGGGCTTTTTATTGGCATTGAAAGAGCTGAAAAGTGCGGGCATTTCGGTTGATTTGCAGGTCTACAACATTGGTTCAGGGAGTGCCAAGTTGTCTGAAATTTTGAATAAAGAAGCCCTAAAAAAAGTCGATTTGCTCATTGGCGGGCTGTATGAATCCCAAACGCGGCCCATCGCTGCATTTTGCGACCGTAACGACATTCCCTACGTTATTCCGTTTACCTCGTCCAATGAATCCGCTTTGGATTACCCCAAAGCGTATCAAGTGAATATGCCACAAGAGTTGATTTTTGCGCGAGCAGCAGAAGCATTTTGCGAAAAATATGCCAATGCACATGTTGTTTTTTGTCACAATCAACCGGATACAGGCAACAAGACGGCTTTTTACACACAGTTGGAAACGAGTTTGAAAGCTAAACAAATAAGCTACAAAAGCGTGACTATCGACCTTTTTTTTGACTCGTTGCAAGAAGTTTTAGTAACCGACAAACCGAATGTGATTGTGCCCGACGACGATTCGGAAAAGCTGTTAGCCTCTATCGGAGCAGCACTTCGAGTGGCAAAAACGGTGTATCCCGAATACAAGGCTTCGCTGTTTGGCTATCCGGCGTGGCAAAGTTATGCACCTGATGCCTTACAGCAACTTAATGTGACGTTTTTCAGCGTGTTTTACGCCAATCCGACTTCTCCCAAAGTAAAAACATTTGAAACTAATTTTCATCATTGGTATTCACGGGAGTTGATTGCAACTTTTCCGAAATACGGGATGTTAGGCTACGACACGGGAATGTATTTTATACAGTTGATCGACGAATACGGCATCGCTATCGGCTCGAATATCAACGAGATAAAGTATTCCGGCGTGCAAACAAACTTCAAATTTGAAACAGTCAAAAAAGAGGGCGCATCCATCAACACCAACCTCTTTTTCGTAGAATATAAACCCGACAAGCGCATTGTTGTCACAACTATTGCCAAATGAAACACAATGCAATGACATTAGTGTGCCTTTTTTTGCTGGTAACTGGTAATTGGTCATTGGCCATTGCACAGGCGCAAAAATTTCATTCCGAGTGGAACATAGGCGTAAACGGTGGCGTGACGCTCTCGAAAATGCGTTTTAACCCATCTGTGCCACAGGAGTTTTTGCCGCAATACGCCGGAGGAATCTCTTTTCGCTACATCACGGAGCAAAATTTTGGCATTCAAGCCGAACTGAATTATTCCATGCGTGGGTGGAAGGAAAAAACGGACACGATTTCTTTTTTTAACAAATATTCCCGCTCGCTGGTTTATGCCGAACTGCCATTACTGACACATCTGTATTTTGATATGAGCAAGCACACGCGATTTATCATCAATGCCGGCCCGCAGTTGGGCTACTATTTGAGTGACACGCACGAGGGAACCTCCAATTTAGTGGGGGAATATAATGTGGAAGCGCTGAAAGTGAAAAATAAATTTGACTACGGATTGTTGGGCGGTATGGGCGTCGAACTTCGCACCGGCATCGGAAAATTTGTGCTGGAAGGACGCTATTATTTCGGTCTGTCCGATGTGTTTGATACTAAAAAAACAGCAGAACACGATTATTTATCGGCGTCCGGCAATCAGGTAGTTGGCGTAAAATTAACTTATTATATAAAATAAACAGGCTAAAAGGATATGAAATTCACAAAAATGCACGGAGCCGGCAATGACTATGTTTATGTCAACGGTTTTGAGGAAAAAGTAGAAAATCCTGAAGAGTTGTCCATCATCGTGAGCGACCGCCACAAGGGCATTGGCTCGGACGGATTGGTGCTGATTTTGCCGTCTGAAACCGGCGATTTTCGGATGCGGATGTTCAATGCCGACGGCTCGGAAGCCCAAATGTGCGGCAATGCGACGCGCTGTATCGGAAAATATGTCTATGACAGAGGGTTGACCAACAAGGAAACCATCTCGCTGGAAACCAAAGGGGGCGTGAAAATCTTGAAATTATATCCCGTCAACGGCAAGGTAGAACGCGTGACGGTCGACATGGGCGAACCCATCACAGAAGCAAAAAAAGTGCCTGTCACCTGGTCGGAAGAGAAGCTCATCGACCAAGTGATTGACTTTCAGCCCGAAAAATACGCGGTAACAGCCGTTTCGATGGGCAATCCACACGCCGTGATTTTCACGCAAGGCATTGACACGATGGACATTGAGAAAATCGGACGAAAAATCGAAACGCATCCGATGTTTCCGGAAAAAACCAATGTCGAATTTGTCGAAGTCCTGTCCCGCGACCATGCGAAAATGCGCGTTTGGGAACGTGGCAGCGGCGAAACGCAGGCTTGCGGCACCGGTGCCTGTGCCACGTTAGTGGCCGGCGTTTTGACGGGTCGCCTCAATCGCCAAGCCACGATTTCGTTGTTGGGTGGCGATTTGGAGTTGGATTGGAATGCCGAAACTCATCACGTCTTTATGACAGGTCCCGCAGTGGAAGTCTTTAGTGGAGAAATTTGAATTATGCCGGAAGATATTAACATAAAAAAAGGGCTGCGTCCGCTTTCCAAACTGTATGGCTGGGGAGTGAATTTGCGCAATAAATCGTTTGACAAAGGGACATTGAAATCGGAACAATTTCCGGTTCCTGTCATTTCGATTGGCAATTTGGCGGTTGGCGGCACAGGCAAAACGCCTCACACAGAGTATCTTATCCGTTTGTTGAGCAAAAAATATAAAGTAGCCGTGCTCAGTCGCGGCTATAAACGCAAAACGGCGGGCTTTCACTTAGCAAATGCCCAATCGACGGCACAGGCTATTGGTGACGAGCCGTTTCAGATGTTTCGGAAATTTCCGGAAGCGACAGTGGCGGTGGACAGCAATCGCCGACGGGGCATCAAACGCCTGCTCGAATTGCCTGTGAATCAGCGACCTGAAGTTATTCTTTTGGACGATGCCTACCAACATCGCTATGTGACGCCGTCGCTTTCTATCTTGTTGACACGTTGTCAACGGCTGTTTTCAAGCGATGCGTTGCTGCCCGCAGGACGTTTGCGCGAACCCGCCGCAAACAGCCAGCGTGCCAATATCGTGATTTGCACCAAATGCGACGAAGAATTGTCAAAAGAGGATGCTCAAGCCCTTGCAAAGCAGATTCCTGTGACCCCGCAGCAACAACTTTATTTCACGGGCTTTCATTACAAAGGACTGTTGCCGGTTTTTCCTGAGAGCACATCAGTCAAAAAAGAAAATCTCGAACACCTGCAAAAAGAGGGTTATAGCATGCTGATAGTGGCAGGATTGGCGCATCCGGAGGATATGATAGCGTATTTGCAAAATTACACGGAAAATTTACAAACGTTGATTTTTTCCGATCATCACGATTTTTCAAAGAAAAATATAGCCCTAATCGCCGCAAAATATGCAGCTATCAAGCATGAAAAAAAGCTTATTATCACGTCAGAAAAGGATGCAATGCGGTTGATAGACAGCCCATCGGTGCCGGAAGCGCTAAAACCGGCATTTTATTATTTGCCGATTCGCGTCGTTTTTTGTACCGATCAAGAGGAATTATTTATACAACAAATAGAAAATCATGTTACAAATTTTAAAGGAAACCGCAGCTTGGCTTAGGCCACAGATCCCTGCGGACACGAAAATTGGTGTTATTTTGGGCACGGGCTTAGGCGATTTAGCCGATGCGATTACGGACAAAAGAGAGATTTCATACGAAACGATTCCGTATTTTCCGGTTTCGACGGTGGAAGGGCACAGTGGGAAACTGATTGTGGGCAAATTGGGCGGCAAACCCATTTTAGCAATGCAAGGCAGATTTCACTTCTATGAAGGGTACGATATGAAACAGGTCACGTTTCCTGTGCGCGTAATGCAATTGCTGGGTTTTGAATACCTGTTTGTGTCCAATGCGGCGGGCGGCATGAACGGCTCGTTTGAGGTGGGCGACATCATGCTGATTGAAGACCACATCAACCTGTTTCCCGAACATCCGTTGCGCGGCAAAAACGAAGAAAGCCTGGGCGTGCGCTTTTTGGATATGAGCGAAACCTACAACAAAGAGTTGCGCAAATTAGCCGTTTCTGTGGCAGAAAAGCATAATATCAAACTACAAAAAGGCGTGTATGTGGGCGTTCAAGGGCCGACATTTGAAACGCCTGCCGAATATTACTATTTTCGCATCATTGGTGGCGATGCTGTGGGCATGTCGACCGTTCCGGAAGTGATTGTGGCGCATCACGGCGGGTTGAAAGTGCTCGCGTTTTCCATCATCACCGACTTGGGCGTGATTGGCAAAGTCATGGAAGTGAGCCACGAAGAGGTGCAAGCAGCGGCGAAAATCGCCCAGCCCAAAATGGCGTTTATCATGGAGGAAATTGTTAAACAATTGTAAGGCTATCGGGAGTTTCCTGAGTAGCCTTTTACCGGAATAAAAACAAAAATAATTCTATAAACAATTTGATAACAATTGCAAAATGAAAAAAACAATTGTACTTACAATCGCAAGCTTGCTGCTTACAGTAAGCAGCGTTGCAGCAACAAGCTCGTGGACTTCCGGCAGTACCACAGTAGTGCTTACTGCCGATAGCACCCTCACCATTAGCGGCACAGGGGCAATGGATAATTATACCGATGTAATAGCGCCTTGGGTAGTCAGCCACCGCCATTCTATTAAGACGGTGGTTATCAACAATGGCGTGACAAGCATTGGGAAGGGTGCTTTTTCCTATTGCAGCAGTCTTACCTCCGTCACTTGCCTTGCGACTACGCCGCCGACACTAAGCAACGTTAATTTCACTTCGGTGAGTACCGACACGCTGTATGTGCCTGCGACCTCATTAGATGCCAAGATTGACAGCATCATTCATGAAATACTAAAATCAAACAATGTGAAAGAACCGCCCTTATTTCAATGTGATAAAACCGATTGAGGATACAATTTTTTGTCCTTCGTCCGATAACACATAGTCAATGAACGGCTTCACCTTTTTTTCCGATTTCACTACATAATAGTAAAACAGCGGGCGGACAATCGGATAGGTTTTGTTTTTTGCATTGACTATCGACGGTTCTACAAAAGTTTTCCCTTGATTGTAGGAAACATGAACGGCTTTTACCGACTTGTTCAGATATGCCAAGCCTACATAACCGATAGCGCCTTTGGTCTGACTAACCGACTGAATAATCGCGCCGGTAGCGGGCAAACTCATGATGCCGTTCACGTAGTTCTTGTTTTTCAGCACACTTTCTTTGAAAAACTCGTAAGTGCCGGAAGATGTTTCGCGCGAATAGGGGATGATTTTCAAATCCGCACCGCCGACTTCTTTCCAATTTTTGATTTTTCCGGTGAAAATACCTTCCAACTGTTCGCGGGTGAGGTTACTCACTTTGTTATCGGGGTGAATCACAACTGCCAACGCATCGTAAGCGGCAATGACTTCTTTCACCGATTTTCCGCCTTCCTGCAGTTTCTGCTTTTCGTCGAATTTGATTTTCCGCGACGATTGTGCAAGGTCGGTGGTGCCTTCGAGCAAGGCGGCGATGCCTACGCCGCTTCCGCCACCGGTTACGATAATCGTTTGCGAAGAATTACTTTTCATAAAACTTTCGGCTTCCTTTTGCGATAAAGGCAACATCGTGTCCGAACCTTTGATTTTTTGAGCCTGTGCGCCGAATAATGCGGCGACTAACATAATTGTTGTTAAAACTGTTGTTTTCATTTTTTTATATTTTTATGATTATTTACTCTACTTTTTTACACTGCAAAATTGGACTTAAAATGATACATAACGGGCACAATCTTGCGACACTTTTGTTACAATTTTTCGCTTAGAATTTATACTGCAATCGCAAGGTAAACAGATTGTCTTTGCGGTCTTCATTGAATTTCGCAATCTTATCCGTCGTTTCGTTCTTGTTGATTTCGTAGTATGCCGTTAATTTCAGGTTGGGGCTTGCACGCCACAAAAGTCCAAAACCGAAAGTATTGACCGCAACATCGCCATCCGTAACATCTTCGTTTCCGGAAACTTTTGTGTTGGGGTTATACCAATCGTATTTCAACACGGCAGAAACGGGTAGCACGCCGATGTCCTGCACAAAAACAGCATATCCGCCGGAAAAATTGCGGTTATAAGTGTCAATAGCGGGCAATGCGGAAGCGTTCGGGCTTTTGCTGTTGCCTTTCGCGGCGGGTTGCTCGCCAAACAAATATTCTCCTCTCAATTGTGTCATGCCCAATGCGCTCACAATGCTAAATTGTGCATCTACACCAACATATTCCCGTTTAGCGAATTGGCCTTTGTTGTCGGCGTTGTCGTTCAACACAAACTCTTTACCTGCAATCGAATAAACCTTTTCCGTCCCTTGATAAACGCCGCCATTGTAATAGGAAACGCCGCCGCCGATTTTCATATCGCTGCCGATTGCTTTGGCGACAGACAAGTGCCCGATAAAATCCAAGCGGCTGTCGGTTTCCTGCTTGATGCCGTTACCGGCAAACAGCCCCGCTTCGAGTTTGAGGATGTTCCACGGCGAAGTTTTGGCAGCCTGCAAGGTGAGGGATGCGCCCAAGTCGCGTTCTTCAGGAAAGAGCGTTTGGAAGATGGTCGAACGTTCGGGCGATTCGCGCCGAGAGGACGAAAAGCTGATTTCGTCGCCAAACGGACGGTCGAAAATACCTGCTTTCAGGATGCTTGTGCCCAACCATGGGTCTTTTACTGCCAAGAAAACATCTTTGAACGAAATACCTTTTTCGGTAAAATCGGGTTGAAAGGTGGCGGAAACAATGCCTTCTTCATACACAAACTTGATGCGTCCGCGACGAACGCCAAGACGGCTGAACGACTCTTCGGGGTTCTCGTTTGCCGATCCCACTTTCGTCGAAGCGTCTTTTTCGCCATACTGGTATTGGGTTTGCACATAACCCGATACTTTGAACTTTTGGAGTTTTTGCACAGCGCTTTCGAGTGTTTGTGTTTGCTGTTCTAACTTTTCAACAGGACTTAATTCAATTTCCTCTTGAGCAAATACCGCTGTGGCTGAGCACAGGATAGAAAATAATGTTACAATACTTTTCTTCATACATTGTTTTTTTTAATTATTATTTTTAATTATTGACGGTACAAAAGTACCGATACGGAATTACGGTGTGTCTTCGTTTTGGTTACAAAAAAGATACGAAAAATTTTGACAGGTCCAAAAAAAGATGTAATTTTGCAAGATGTTAAACAATAAAAAGCATTAGAAATGAACATACAGTTAGACGAAGAAACAAACAACAAAATATCTTTTGTCACTTTTATTATTGAAAAGTTTGCTTCGGCATATAAAATGAATAGGCAAGCGGCTTATTTTTATCTGAAAAAGTATGGTGGTATTGACTATCTTTTCAAGCATTGGTGGGCATTGCACACCGACAATCCATTTTGGGCTGTGCGCGATTTATACGAAGTTTGCTACCAAAACGGAGGACAGAAGTAATGAAAGTATATCACGGCAGCTACCTCAAAATCAATGAGATTGATTTAGCAAAGAGCAGGGCAAATTGCGACTTTGGACAAGGGTTCTATGTAACAAACATCCGCACTCAGGCTGATTATTGGGCAGAACGAATGGGCGACAAAAAGAATGCGAAAGGCGTTGTTACTGTTTTTGAGTTTAACGAAAGAGCGTGGGAAGACAGCGAATACAAGATACTCCGTTTTGACTCCTATACCGAAAGTTGGCTGGATTTTGTAGTACTCAACCGCGATACTTCGACTACCAAACTGCGGCATGGTTATGATATTGTAGAAGGTCCTGTGGCGGACGATGCTATTTCTGTACGCATTAGCGACTATTTGGACGGCAAAATATCCAAAGAAGACTTTCTTGAAGAGTTGAAATTCAAAAAACCGACACACCAAATCGCTTTTTGTACGCTGAAATCGCTGCAAATGATTGACCAGACGACCACCGAATCCGACAGCGTTTTTTACCATATAGATGACTATGTTGTTAAGCAATTGATTACCGACTGCGGCATGACAGAACCCGTTGCTACCGACCTCTATTATGCTTCAAAAATCTATACGCGCTTGATTGACGAGTCCACAGGCTTGTGCCTCAAATCAAATGCAGACATTTACAAACTTCTTTTGCAAGAATTGAACCTGAAACAATAAACAATGAATGAGGTAATGAGGCTGAATCGCCGTAATTATTTCCCCAACGTAAATAAAAATTCCAAACCGCCGTCGGCTCTGTCTTTCCTGACTTTAACACTGGGACACCCTAAACAAATTTCCAAAAATTTTCATCAAACAGCGCGGCGATGGACAGGTGTTTTGAGGTCAGGAGCTGCGTATAAACATACCGCAAAAGTAACGCTTATTTTGATTGCCCTGTGGAAAAAAACATTCCATATTTTCTAAAAAAAAACATGGCGGTGTTGCGTAATGTATAATTTGCTCTCTTTTAATGTTAAATTTATTGAAAATATTTGATTGCATGAAAATAGTTTGTACCTTTGCGTTCGAATGTAGTAGTCGCGAGATTGCGTCTACGTAAAAATATTCGTCTATGAAACGCGATCCACAATTTAGCAAAGTGTTGCAAAAGCAGCGCTCATTCTTCGTAACTCCCTCATTATCAGGCCTCTCGGGGGGTAAACTCCTTACCCTCGGCACGCGTAGCGTGTCGGCTTAGCCTTTGCGCGAATCCCGCGCTAAACAATTTTTTTACAAACATACCAACGAGCCGCAACAGGACAGTCGTGTCGTGTTGCGACTTTTTGCGTCGTGTTCCGTTGCGTTGCGGCTCGTTGCGTCATTGCGAGGGCGGCCTTTTCCATCATTGCGAGGGCGGCGCCCGAAGCAACCCAGCAAAAGCAGCTGGTTTGCTTCGCTACTTCGTAGCTCGCAATGACGGCGGCGGAGCCGCCGCGGGGCTGAGCCCAGTCGTGTTCGGAAGAAAATTTTTATTAAGAAATAGCTTTATCATGAAACATCTTTTAACAATGATGATGCCGATTTATCTATATTTTTCTCCTTTTGGAGGTGAAAAATCGCATATATCCTTAAAAAATTTAAGAAATAAAAATCTTCCGAACACGACTGGGCTGAGCCTCTGCGGTAGACGGGAGGAAGGCTCGTCAGCAGGGGGGTGTCTCCGCTGCGGGGCTCCGCCCCTTCGGTACCAATGACGGATTTACGCAACACATTGATTATCAACGAGATTGAAATTATGTTTATGAGCCAAACTTCGCAGCGCTCTCAATTCTCTTTCCTGTAACAATTCAGCGTATTTGATAGCACCAAGTTCCACATAATCCATTCCCTGAGTAAGCGCATTGTAAAAAGCTATAGCTATTTTTCTTGCACCGGCTTTAATGGCAATCGGAGATCCTTTACGTCCCCTTAGCCGCCGGATAAAAGCGCCTATCGCATTATGCTTAGGGAACGCGCGTAAATAATCTTTTAATTTGTAAGCATATAATAATAAACAAGTTAAGTTATTAAAATGTATATGTTATTTACGCGTGTTCCCTTACTGGTTGATAAGGATTGTGCCGACTGCCGGAAGATTTCTCCGGCACAATTACCTTTGGAGGATTTGACCCGTTTCTTCATTTTTCCGCTTTGCTTGTTTTTGGGACTTAATCCCAGCCAGCTGACAAAATGTTTGACGCTTGGAAAACGGCTCATATCCGATCCAACCTCCCCCAACAAACGCAACATGGTGCTGTCGTTAATACCCGGAATGGCAGACAAGTCGGTGCCATCAAAAAGTTGAACCATCTTCGTGTGTAAACCTTTTATTTGTGGATGGTGGTGACGGGCAGGACTGCTTGGACTATCCACCACCAAATCCATCCGGTCCATCCGCATCTCATCCAAAAGCTCTTCGATTTGACGTTCTATATTCTTAATGGATT
>BNTP01000041.1 GCA_025996695.1 Bacteroidia bacterium
AATCAACAGATTACAGGTTTTTTTGTTAGTGATAATTGCGTAGAAAGAACGGGATTATTTTCACGATTCGACAAAAAAACAAAAAAAAATGCGCTTTTTTGCCTTCGCGGTTCAAATAATTCGTAATTTATGATTATCTTTGCAGCTCATTTCAGCGATTAGTATGAAAACGATTTTTCCTACGGCTAAGTTTCAACAATTACGAACGCCGTTTTACTATTATGATACGGATCTTTTGAACAAGACGCTTCAAGCGGCTCAGTCAGAAGCCGATAGCTATGGTTATCATCTGCATTATGCGGTGAAAGCCAATGCGAATCCACGTGTCTTGGCGATTATTCGTGCAGCCGGTTTTGGTGCCGACTGCGTGAGTGGCGGCGAGATTCAGGCGGCTTTGGCTGCCGGATTCGCAGCAGATAAAATTGTGTTTGCTGGCGTTGGAAAAGCTGATTGGGAAATCAATCTTGGTTTGGACAAAGATATTTTTTGTTTCAATGTGGAGTCGATTCCCGAATTGCAAGTGATGGATAATTTAGCAGCAGCGAAAGCAAAAACGGCTTGTGTGGCTCTGCGCATCAATCCTGAAGTGGACGCACACACGCATGCCCACATCACAACCGGCAAAAAAGAAAATAAATTTGGCATCAATTTGGATCAATTAGATAGCGTGCTGGATGTTTTAGACCGTCTAAAAAATATAAAATTGATTGGTTTGCATTTTCATATTGGTTCGCAATTGACTGAATTAGAGCCTTTTCAGGCATTGTGCGAGCGCGTAAAAACTTTGCTCGCCGATTTAGCCAAGCGTAACCTTCACCTTGAAAATATTAATTTTGGTGGCGGTTTGGGGATTGATTATGATAATCCGAACGCACATCCGATTCCCGATTTCGGCAGTTATTTCAAGATTTTTCATGACAATTTCCCTGTGGCAGCCGGTCAGCAAATTCATTTTGAGCCGGGACGTTCGATTGTTGGACAGTGTGGATCGCTGATTTCCAAAGTATTATATGTGAAAGAAGGCAGTGTGAAAAAATTCGTAATTTTGGATGCCGGATTCACAGAATTGATTCGTCCCGCCCTTTATCAGGCGTCGCATTTGATTGAAAATTTAGATTCTCATGAGCCGGAAGAAACCTACGACGTTGTAGGGCCGATTTGTGAATCGTCCGACTGCTTTGCGAAAGACATTCAACTGCCTCAAACACAACGTGGCGAGTTGATTGCACTCCGTTCTGCGGGCGCGTATAGCGAAATTATGGCTTCTCAATATAATTGTCGGCAATTGCCGATGGCTTATTTTTCAGATTTATTATGAATGATATCGATTTCAGTATTTTTAATGTTTTCAATACATTAGGTACAGTAAGCATCGTTTGGGTGTCTGTGTTGGCATTTTGCTTACTTGTACAGTTGATTTATTATTTGGGCTTTTTGGCAAAGCCCTACCGCTACGAACGGGCAGTAGAATCCGGAGTTAAGACTGTTGGGGATGCTCAGCCGCCTGTTTCGGTCATTGTGTGTGCTAAAAATGAAGCACAAAGTTTGCAGGAATATTTGCCGGTTTTGCTCGAACAAAATTATCCGATTTACGAGGTGATTTTTGTGGATGACGAGTCAAATGACGAAACAACCGATGTTGTAGGAAAATTAGCACAGCGCTTCCCACATTTGTACCATACTTATATTCCGAGCGGAAGTATGAACTTAAGTCGTCGAAAATTAGGACTGACTTTGGGTATTAAAGCGGCTAAATATGACACGCTTTTGTTGACGGATGCCGGTTGTGCGCCAAACAGTCCGGATTGGATTGCGAAGATGGCTCGGCATTTTCATAAATTGGATTCTGTAGTCTTAGGGTTTAGTGCATTGGATCGTCATTCGTCCAAATATGCCATTTACGACTACTTTTTTAGCAATCTTAAAATGGCTGCGACCGCCTTGTTGGGCAAATCTTACATGGCAAATGGCAAAAATTTGGCATATAGTAAAGAGCAGTTTTTACTGCGGCGCGGTTTTTCCAATTCCAATTTCATGGATGCCGGCGAAGACGACTTGTTTGTGGATGAAATAGCGAACAGTCACAATTTAGCGGTTGAATTGTCGTCGGAAAGTGTGATTCAGGTGTCTTTGAACGCACAACAGACATGGAAAGACTTGAAAATCAGTCGCATGGTGACAAATCCCTACTATAAATCCTTCCCGATATTCTTGTGGCGGGTGGAAAAATGGACACGCATTTTCTTTTATCTCTCGTTCGTTGCCTCGGCAATTTGGGTGATTCCGCATTGGGAATGGCTGATTGTGGTTGGATTGATGGGCTTGCTTCGCCTGTTTTCACAATGGTTTGTTATAAATAAAACGGCAAACGTTTTGAATTTACCCAAAATTTATCTATCTTTGCCCTTATTTGATATAGTTCAGCCTTTTGTGGACGCATATTTTTCATTTCAACAGCGTATGATAGGCAAAAGAATCTATCGTTAAAGTATAAAAAAAGTAATCAGATGGACGAAGAAAACGACTTCTTTAGTGGCTTGCACCAATCGATGATGCGTCGATTAACAGGGGATTTTCACATTTTGGAAACAATTGTGCCGGTGGAAAAACAAATGGAGTATTTCAAATATTCCGCGTATGTACGTGCCAAAAATCCCCAAGAAACGGTGGAGCGGCAAATGAATGTTTTGCAGGCGAAAGATTCCACCTACGAAGAATTGAAATACGCTTTGACGTATTTGGCAACTTCGGGCGATGTAGGGGCCTATCGCGCCATAGAAACATTCAGCAAACAAGCAGTAGACCCCAAATTGGCAGAATGGACGAGTTTGTCGCTTATGCAGGCACGTTTGACAATGGATGCGGAATTTTTGAACGAAAAACAGGTGTTTATTTCTACCGGGTTAGGCGGAAAAGGCAATAAATTTCGCTTTTACGCATTCTTTCGTGCCAATCATTTGACCCCGTTTTCAGACTATCAACGGCGGCTGATTGAAAAAGAATTTGCTTTCTCGATTCAAAAAAACAACGGTGAAGTAGAAAAAATTGATATTGGCGAAAATTATTTTTCGATTTTGTTTCTGATGGATATGTCGGCTGACGTGCGTTATGTGCTGATCAGTGCGGCAGACGTTTGCAACGAATTTGGCGAATTTATCGACGCACGCATCATGGTTACCAATGTCAAAGTCTACGATGATATTGACATTCAAAAGGAATTACTGAAAAAATAATCCCTCAATGATAAAAAAACAATTTCTCCTGCAAGCGGTGAAATACGGCATCGTGGGAGTGCTTAACACCCTGATTACCTTTATTGTCATTTGGTTTTTGATGCGCATCGTGTTTGGTGTGACGGGTGACATAAAAGCGTCCGACACAGCAATATGGGTATCGAATTTAATTGGATTTGTTGCCGGACTGACCAACAGTTTCCTGCTCAACCGTCGCTGGACGTTCAAAAGCGACAAAAATTGGAAAATAGATGTCATCAAATTTTTCGGCGCATTCATCGTGTGCTACCTTCCGCAACTTTTGCTGGTGTGGGCACTCAATCGCTATGCTCACATCCCAACCATTCAAATCGACGCAATCGCCCTCAATGCGTCAATGCTTTGTCAGGTCATCGGAATGGTCTTTTTCACGGCAATGAATTTTCTTATCAATAAATATTATACTTTCAATTCGTAGATATTTCGTAACCGGTTACAAATTCGTACACTCCCTTTGACATAATACCCAAGAGCCGAATTGATACCCATAATTTCCAATGCGTCAATCTGTTCCGTGACCCGCTGCATCAAAAGCACATATTTTCCAAAACTCGCGACTGCTTTAACCATAATCATCTGTTTTACATTATCTAAACCTCATTTTGTAACACAAAACAAGCGCGGACAAATAACTTTATCCGTGCCTAAGGTTTTCCACGACCCACACCAACAAATAAGCCATGTCCGCGCAGTCGCGCGAACGTTTATTGACTTATTCCTATTGTGGTGTGCTTGATTTGTGGAAATTTTAGGCACCAAGAATAAACTAAACGCTATTCCAATATGTTTTACCGTGTGCTTGTTAGCACATTATACTTTTTTTTATGTCTATATCATCACTTTTTTACTTAATTGTCGGGTGCAAATTTACAAACAATTATTGAAAGGTGGTGCAAAAATTCGGAAAAATTTCCAACTCCACATCACAAAATTGCGTTTATCTGCATGAGTCAACAAATAATGCAAAGCAAAACTGCGATTACGTATTATTTGAGTTAGGATCTTAATCTTGCAACAGCAATTCCAAAATCTGCACAGCAGCCGTAGTAACCGGCGAGCCGGGTCCAAAAATCGCAGCTACACCAGCCTTATACAAGAAATCGTAGTCCTGCGCGGGAATCACACCGCCGGCGATGACTAAGATGTCTTCGCGACCCAATTTCTTCAATTCGGCGATGACTTGCGGCACCAGCGTCTTGTGACCTGCTGCCAGCGAGGATACGCCCAACACGTGCACGTCGTTTTCGACGGCTTGGCGGGCTGCCTCTTCGGGCGTTTGGAACAATGGTCCCATGTCCACGTCGAATCCGCAGTCGGCATAGCCGGTTGCTACTACTTTTGCACCGCGGTCGTGCCCGTCCTGACCCATCTTGGCTATCATGATACGGGGTTGGCGACCTTCTTTTTTCGCGAATTTGTCGGCGAGTTCGCACGCTTTCTTAAACACGTCGTCGCCCTTTGTTTCTGATGAATACACGCCTGCTATTGTTCTAATGATTGCTTTATAACGCCCTGCGACTGCTTCGCAAGCGTCGGAAATTTCTCCCAAGGTGGCACGCACCGATGCCGCTTTGACGGCTAAGTCCAGCAAGTTGCCCTTGCCTGTTTTCGCGCTCTCGGTGATGTCTGCCAATGCTTTTTTGACTGCCGCATTGTCGCGTTTGGCTTTCAGGGCGTTCAAACGTTCCACCTGTTGGGTGCGCACTGCTGTGTTATCTACTTCGAGGATGTCGATGGGAGCCTCTTTTTCCAAGCGGTATTTGTTGATGCCGATAATCGTTTGATTGCCGCTGTCGATGCGCGCCTGAGTGCGTGCAGCCGCCTCTTCGATGCGCATTTTCGGCAATCCGGTTTCGATGGCTTTTGCCATTCCGCCCAATTCCTGCACCTCCTGAATCAATGCCCACGCCTTGTCCACAAGTTCGTCCGTCAGCGTTTCAACATAGTAAGAGCCTGCCCACGGGTCGATTTCTTTCGTGATATAGGTTTCTTCCTGAATGTAAATCTGCGTGTTGCGGGCGATACGCGCCGAAAAATCGGTCGGTAGCGCGATGGCTTCGTCCAAAGCATTGGTATGCAGCGATTGGGTGTGTCCCAAAGCGGCAGCCATCGCCTCCACGCACGTGCGACCCACGTTGTTGAACGGGTCCTGCTCGGTCAGCGACCAGCCCGAAGTTTGGCTGTGAGTGCGCAAAGCCAGTGATTTCGGGTTTTTCGCCCCAAAACTTTTCACAATCTTCGCCCACAGCAAACGACCGGCGCGCATCTTGGCAATCTCCATAAAATGGTTCATCCCAATGCCCCAGAAGAACGACAGCCGCGGTGCAAACGCATCCACATCAATGCCGGCATCAATACCCGCTTTCAGGTATTCCATCCCGTCGGCAAGGGTGTATGCCAACTCAATATCCGCCGTAGCACCCGCTTCCTGAATATGGTAGCCCGAAATGGAAATCGAGTTGAACTTCGGCATCTTTTGAGAAGTATATTCAAAAATATCGGCGATGATACGCATCGAAAACGCGGGCGGATAGATATAGGTGTTGCGCACCATAAATTCTTTCAAAATGTCGTTCTGAATAGTCCCATTCAGTTCTTCCAGCGTCGCGCCCTGCTCCAGTCCGGCATTGATGTAGAACGCCAAAATCGGTAGCACCGCCCCGTTCATAGTCATCGACACAGACATATCCTTCAAAGGAATGCCGTCGAACAGCACTTTCATGTCCTCCACCGAGCAAATGCTCACGCCGGCTTTGCCCACATCGCCCACCACGCGGGGATGGTCGGCATCGTAGCCGCGGTGCGTTGCCAAGTCAAAAGCGACGGAAAGCCCCTTTTGCCCGGCTGCTAAGTTCCTGCGATAGAACGCATTAGACTCCTCGGCGGTAGAAAAACCGGCGTATTGACGAATCGTCCAGGGACGCATAGCGAACATGCCCGAATACGGACCTCTCAAGAAAGGCGGGATGCCCGAAGCATACTCCAAGTGTTCCATACCTTCCAAATCTTCTTTCGTGTAAACCGACTTCACCGCGATTTGTTCGGGAGTCAGCCACGTTTCTTCAACTGTTTTTGTGCTCATGTTGTATAATTTTTATTTATTATTATTTTTTGTTTAGTAGAATTGAACTTGATAGCTTCTTAACCAGGCCAACGCACCCTCTTTTTTTTGCCAGGCTCTTTTTGCTACCGTTTGTTGAAATTTTTTGAAGTCGCCCAATTCGAGCAGTGCCGGAAGCAATTGAAAGCGAACTCCCTGATCATCTTTCTTATTAAGAAGAATCATATTTTCAAAATAATCCGCAGCTTTTACCGTATCGCCTGAAAAGAAATAATGGTCGGCAAGCATTTTAAAACATCGCATAAAGGGACGAGTTTCAATGACGCCCCAAAAATTTCCCCCATTTTTCATGAGATATGCTTCAGGAAACAGTTCCATACCTATATAAATGGCTCTTGAAAGACACTCTACATGCCTTTCTGCATCGGCAGAATATTTCGCTAAAATTTCGTATGCTTCAATGCTATTGGGGTTAAGTTCCAGTGCCTTTTCAATTTTTTTCCCTGCCAGGTCCATTTCGTTTTTGGATACTAATTCGTGTGCCTCAAAAACCAAATCCTCCGCCAGCTGTTGAGGCGTCAGTTGCGACTTCGGAAAAATTTTACCATTCTTGATTTGATTCGCAAGGTCTTCCAAATCTTTCCGGGTCAAATCCTCTCTATCGCCAATAAAGCGACTGAGTTCAATCATCATTTTTTCACGTGCTTTGTTGTACATAATTTTTATTTGTTATTTTTTTCCTGTAAATATATCGCTTTTTGTCGCTCAATCTCGCGCTGCAATTCCTCCTCTGTAGGCAGATAATCCATGTATTTTGTGGCAAACACATGTTTGCTTTCGTTCAGAACGGAATATTTTGCAATCACTTGGTCGGTTTCCGTACAGAGCAAAATGCCGATAGTCGGGTTGTCGCTTTCGCCACGTTCCAAGTCGTCATACATCCGCACATACATATCCAACTGCCCAATATCCTGATGCGTTATTTTATTGGTTTTCAATTCAATAAGTACAAAACATTTCAGAATATAATTGTAAAACACAAGGTCAATATAAAAATTCGAAGTCTCGGTACGAATAAGTTTTTGCCTATCCACAAACGCAAAACCCTTGCCCAATTCAAGCAAAAACTGCTGCATCTGGTTGATAATGGCACGCTCCAATTCCGATTCCGTATAACCCATATTAGGGGGAAGTTGAAGAAAATTCAGCACCGCAGGATTTTTAATAAAATCCAACGGGTCGTGTTGATATTCTTTTGTCTTCTCCTGCATTTCAGCAATCACCGGCTCTTTCACTTGGGAGGAAAGTAACCGCTGATAGTATAGAGTAGAGATATTTCTATCCAAAGTGCGTACTGACCACGTGTTTTCTGCTGCTTCTCGCAAATAGTAATCCCGCGCCTCAGGGTTTGGAACGTGCATTATTCTGCGAATATGGCTCCACGAAAGGCGATTGAAAACACTATTATCAAATTGCCCACACAGTGTGCGGCTTTTTTCAAATTGGCTACACACTGTGTAGCCTTTTTCAATTAACTGATTTTCAGTAGATTGCAATTTATTACACAGTGCGTAATATTTTGCATCTTCGGTAAAGGTTAGAAAAAACTGTCGAAATAATTTTAAATTGGGGGAGGAATATCCTCGACCAAATTCTTTGGTTAATACGTCCGATAAATTTTTAATCAGAAAACTGCCATAATCGGCACGTTCTTTACCTTCTTGTTCCTGCTCCACAATGCGCTTGCCAAGATTCCAATACGTTTCCACCATCGCACTATTAATGGCACGATAAGCCTGCGATTGTCCATTTTGGATAATCGTTTTGATTTCGTTAATAAACGTCTGCTCGGTGCGTGCTATTTCTGTCTTCATATTATCTTTTTCATCAACTCCTCCGCCCGCATTTCCATCTTAGTAAACGCAAAAAGTTTCTTACCTAAATCTTTTAGCGAGGCTCCAATATGATATATGTCGCTGTCTATCAACAGAAAGCGGTCGTGAATGTTTGCTCTTTCGTGGACTGCTATTGGCGGATATTGTGCGTTGTGTCTTGTCAAATCTAATTGCAGCTGTGCAGAAATACTTGCCGTGTAGATAGTTGCATCAACGCCCGCATCGCGTTTTGACAACAACGTCAAAATAGTTTCATCTACATAGTTATCCATCAAAACGATTGTCTTTTTAGCCCGTTTTATCAAGCCCGCAACAAATTTATACGCATCAAATATCTGCCCATCGAAAAATACTCCTTCAACCGGAGGCAAAGCCGTTTTTACAAAAAAGTCTATTTTTTTTTCGGTTTCTGCCACTCGGTATTCTAAATGCTCGAAACGCTGACTGATGGCATAACCTTTTAATATATAATTTCTTAATGTTTTTGTTGCCCAAATGCGAAATTCTGTGCCTCGTTGTGATTTTACGCGATAGCCAACGGAGATTATTACATCCAAACTATAAAGGGTGACAGGTCTGTCCGAATTTGCAATATGCAAAATTTGCATATTGCTTTTTTCATTCAATTCTTTTTCTTTAAATATATTGTTAATATGGCGAGAAATAACAGACTGATCTCTACCAAAAAGCACAATCATTTGCGCCTGAGTTAGCCAGACCGTCTCACTTTCAAGCCTAACCTCCAAACTTATGGAATTATCGGGCTGATAAAGTACTATTTCATTTTTGTCAATCATAAATTCCTGCAAAACTACACATTTTTTATCAATTTTGCCATTTTATTTTCCCCATCAACTCCTCCGCCCGCATCTCCATTTTCGTAAACGCAAAAAGTTTTTTCCCTAAATCTTTGAGCGAGGCACCAATATGATATATGTCGTTGTCTATCAATAGAAAGCGGTCGTGAATGTTTGCTCTTTGTTGAACTGTCGCAAAATTTGCGACAGTTGGAATCTCGGCAAGTTCTTCCCGCAAAGCATTGTTAATGTGCTTGCCTATGGTCTTAACATCGCGGTCGAAAAGCAATGCCAATTGCTGACGATTCAGCCAAACCGTTTCATTTTCAAGCCGAACTTCCAAATTCACTGAACTATCGGGCTGATAAAGCACTATTTCATTTTTGTCAATCATATTTTTCTGCAAAACTACACATTTTTTATCAATTCCACCATTTCGTTGAGCGAGAGTTTGGCAGATATATCACTGCCCTTGAGCAGGGTGTCGGCGAGGTCGCGCTTGGTGGCGTGGAGTTGTATAATTTTTTCCTCGATGGTGTTTTCTGATACGAGCCGATAGATGGTTACCGGTCGCTGCTGCCCTATGCGGTGAACGCGGTCGGAAGCTTGGTCTTCCACTGCCGGATTCCACCACGGGTCGAGGTGAATCACAAAGTCGGCGGCGGTGAGGTTTAGCCCCAATCCACCTGCTTTGAGGCTAATCAGGAACAGTTCGCCTTCGCCGTTTTGGAACTTCCTGACATTCTCTGCGCGCTGGTGTTGCGGCGTGGAGCCATCGAGGTATTGATATTTAATTTCCTGTTTATCAAGCTCTTTGCGGACAAGAGCGAGGTGCTTCACAAACTGGCTGAACACCAACGCGCGGTGTTTGTTTTCGCGCAATTCGCTCACAATATCGAGGAACGTCGCCATTTTGGACGATGAAATACCTATTGTGCTGTCAATGAGCGCGGGATTGCAACTTGCCAGCCGCAGTCTGGTGATTTCTGCCAACACCTGCAAATGTTTGGCACCACCGCCGCCATCCGAACTGCTCAAATTTTCGAGTGCTTGGCGGCGCAGGGCTTCGTAAAACGCCATTTCATCGTCCGAAAGGGTGATTTTTTTCACAATTTCGGTTTTCGGCGGCAGTTCATCAAGCACAGCGGTTTTGGTGCGGCGCAGGATAAACGGTGAAATCAGGGTTTTGAGATATTTGTTTGTTTGTTCGTCGGAATTTTTTACAAAAGTATCGTTGAAATGCTGTAAACTGCCGAGCAGTCCGGGATTGATAAAATTGAACAAGTTCCATAATTCGCCCAAATGGTTTTGAATGGGTGTTCCGGTGAGCGCAATGCGAAAATGCGCTTGCAGTTGCATGGTGGCTTTAGAAGTTTTTGAGGTGGTGTTTTTGATTATATGCGCCTCGTCAAGCACTACTGTGGCAAATTCGAGTGTCGTCATCAACTTTTCTTCCGATTGCAACAGTCCATACGACAAGATCAGCACATCACCCGCTTCGAGCGATAATAGCACTTCTTTGCGGTTGCTTGCCGATGCGCGTAATGTTTTAACATTCAGCGTAGGGGCAAAACGCTGTATTTCGTTGAGCCAATTGCCAACCACCGACACGGGGCAAACCACCAACGCGGCTCCTAGTGGAGCGCGATTGAGTAACACGGCCAATGTCTGCACCGTTTTTCCCAAACCCATATCGTCTGCCAGGCACGCCCCACCCTCCCAAGCCGCGAGGCGCGTGAGCCAGCGGAAGCCCTCTTCCTGGTAGCTGCGCAGTTCGGCCTTCAGATTGGCTGGAATGGGTGTGTCAAGTAACTTGGTTTGTTCCACATTTTTCCGAAAATCTTTCCATTTTTTGTCGACTTTGAAAGCGGCACTGTCGAAAAAATCGCCGAGAGTGACGGATGCAAATTTGTTGAGCCGCAACTGGTCTTTTTCCGTGGTCGTAAAAAGGCGTAATTCGTCCAACTGCTTTTTAAGCTCTTTGGTCAAAGCCAAAAACTCGCCATTGCCGATTTCAATAAACTGATTGTGCCCTTGGGCGGTGAGTGTCAGTAATTTTTGGAGCGAAACGACCGTGTTTTCATCCACTTTCAGTTCGCCTTCGAGGCCAAACCAGTTGATGCCGCTTTTGATATTAAGTTTCAGATCTCCGAAATTTGCCGTACCACGCAACTTAAACCGTTCGCCTTCGGGCCATTCCGTTACGCAAATCTCGGTGTGATTGCGCAGAATATCAAGTAGCTCAAGCGAGTCTAATGACTCTTCAAACGACATTAGACCGTCGGCAATGTTCAAACTTTCAAGCCCTTGAATATCGTTTAGCAAAATGGTTTCGTTTTCTTTTTCTTTTTCAAAATTGCGTTTTACCTGCAATTGAGTGTCTTTCTCGTTGGATATCAATACTTTTCCACCTTTCCCGGCTTTGCAATACGGCGGTCGGTCGCCAAAAGGTTTCACATAAAGTTCCGCCTTCAAACCATCGCCCCAAGGCAGTAATTGGATGTGAATACGCTCATCGGCAGGCACTTCGCGAATGGAAACTTGCGCATTTTCGATGTCAACCACATCAGAATACACACTCATGCCTTCCGCGCTGAAAGTGCCAAGCAGAGCTATCAATCTTTCCTTACCTTGTTCAGGAACGCTGATTGATTGCTCGTTGATAATCTGGATAATCTGCTGCTGCCGTGCTGTGAGGGTGTAAATTCGATAACGTGTATTGGTTTCTTTCTTTATAATAATTTTTTCTTCAAAATCATTAATATCCGAAGTAAGGCAATATCTATCCAACTCTTTTTTTATTGAAATAATGGGTTTTGCTTCCACAAATTCCATAGGAGTTTCGGTTATTCCATTCAAAAAAATGTAAGGGTGCCCAATTAAGGCAGGAAAAACCTCTTTTTTAAATTCATAATACGCGTCGTAATAATTATTATGATAATACAGCGTTTTTGCAATTCGGAAATCTTGTTCGTTCATGCCTTTAACGTCACCATTGAAAAATGTTTTGAGAGCAATATTTCTGCCTGAAGACCAGCCTATTGACTGCCGAGTTTGTAGTATCGGCTGGATGCCTTGATTTTCCGAATTAAAATAATACACCACCCGCGACGTATTTTCGGCACTTTTTGTTTTAGCTGAAGAATTTTTTAGTCCCAAAAGCAAATTCAGGGATTTTTCCCAATCTTTTTGGCGGACAATTCTGGATAATACGGATTGATAACCTAATTTTTCAGAAAATGATTGGTATAAATCGTTAATTTCGGCATCATCTGACCACTGTTTTAGAACAAAAAGTACTTCGTATGTCAAAATCCAAATTTCGGAATCGTAAGCCTTTCTCGCAATAGCGATAAGTTGTTTCTTCCTGTCTATTTGGGAGTCTAATTCCGGGTCAGCTGTTAAGTCTAATTTTTCGTCTGAAAGATAAAGAACTATAATTTTTATTAAAGTAAGAAGAGTTGTGTCACGGTACAGAATATCCGTTTTAAATTCGTCAATGACAGCAGTACCGGATGTTTTTTTTTGATTCAATGCAAAGTAAATAGCTGGAGCAAAGTAGTGTTCATTGCCAAAATCTTCATTGTTTTTCAATATCCAAGCATAAAATTTCTGAAAAATAGGCATAGACAATTGGCTATCAACAAGAAACAACGTGGTAACATAGTAAAAGGCAGCATACATAGAACCCAAAGCAAGCGGCTGTTTAAAGCCATTTTTAGACTGCAATGTCAATGCTTTTTTGAATATTTTTAAGGCCTCTCCTGCATTTCCATTTATTAATTCTATAATCGCCGTTCTTTCGATAAAAGTTAAACTGTCTGGGGTTAAATACTTTAATGCTTCTGTAAAATTTCCCAGATAAAACATCCGACTTTGAGTTACAGACAAAATTATTTTTTGAAAATCAAGTCTACACAACGTACCCAAACGTTCTAATTGACCGATTGTCTCCATTG
>BNTP01000042.1 GCA_025996695.1 Bacteroidia bacterium
GTAATTCGAGCGTAACATATTCGCGATCTTTGCGCCACCGCAAAAAAAACAGTAAAAAATTTTCGTGTTTCAAACATAATTCCTACCTTTACCGCTTCAAAGGGAATTTGTTTTTTAGAGAAACAAATAGACAGAAAATTAAAAATTAAAAATTAAAAATTAAAAGGATGAATTTTAATAATAATGGCAGTCTCATGAATGTGATGCCTCCGGTGACCAAAAACATCTTGCTCATCAATGGGATTATTTGGATTGCCGGCTTTGTGTTTCAACGTTTTGGCATTAATTTGTCTGAAATTTTAGGTTTGCATTATGCGCAAGCACACGCTTTCAATGTGTATCAATTAGTGACGTATATGTTTACACATGAGGAGTTTATGCACTTATTTTTTAACATGTTTGCTCTGTGGATGTTTGGAAGCACGGTCGAAAATGCTTGGGGCTCCAAGAAGTTTCTCATTTATTATATGGTGTGCGGAATCGGCGCGGGACTCACACAGGAATTGGTTGCGTGGTCGCTAATCGGCGATAATCCCCTGTACCATGACTTATATCCTGTGACAATCGGTGCATCTGGGGCTGTATTCGGACTGCTTTTGGCATTCGGTATGCTCTATCCCAATGCGCCGCTGTATCTGATGTTTATTCCAATTCCCATCAAAGCAAAATATTTTGTGATTGGTTATGGCGTCATCGAATTATTCTTTGGAATGCAAAACAGTCAGACCGACAATGTGGCGCATTTTGCCCATTTGGGTGGGATGCTGTTTGGCCTACTGCTCATTTTATATTGGCGCCACGGTAAAAAAAAAGGTGGCGGAAATATTTACAGATATAAATGAAACAACTGCTGGCATTTCTTAAGGGTATCATGACGACGGTGACTATTGTGTCGCTGTTTATCTTGATAGCGGCATCTTTTTCTGACCGGATTTCGCCCGTTACAATGGTTTTGCCTGCGTATTTGGGGCTTTTCTTTCCGTTTGTTTTGATATGGAATGTCCTGCTTTTGCTGGGTTGGGTGTTTTTCCTAAAATGGAAACAGATTGGGATGGTTGTGGTGACGTTTGCGATTTGCTGGGGAGCAATTAGTACGTATTTTCCGATTCATGAAAAAACAAAAAACGTGCCCGAGAATTGCATTAAATTGATGACTTACAATGTGATGTCATTTGATTGGATGGCAAAACCAAGTCCGATTTTGAAATATGTAAGAAAGGAAAACCCCGACATTGTGTGCTTTCAGGAATTTGCATTATCTGATGACCACCGCCACCTCACGCAAGCTGATTTGACACGCGCATTGAAATTTTTGCCTTATCGACACGTAGACACAGATAGTCGTATTGCCATATTTTCCAAATTTCCGATTGTTTCCACAAAAAAAATCCCAATCAAGAGCGAGGTAGGTAATGGCGCGTTTATCACGGAATTGGACGTGCACGGAAAAGCTGTCATGCTGGTCAACAACCATTTGGAATCCAACAAAATAGCGGAAGATGAACGCGAAGATTTTCGTAACATGACCCAAGACCCCGATGCTCACAAATTGAAACGTTTTTTTGCACAAATTCTGTTCAATCGCATGACACCGGCATTCAAGTGGCGCGCCAAACAGGTCAATGATATTTCGAAAGTCATCGAAAACACTCAAAATCCGTATATTGTTGTGTGTGGCGACTTTAACGACACGCCGATTTCCTATACGCGCTACAAAATGAAAGGCAATTTGATTGATTCTTTCGTCGAAAGCGGTTCCGGAATTGGGATTACTTTTCACCAATACCGCTTCCTGTTTCGTATCGACTACATTTTGCATAGCGAAAACATAAAATCATATAACACCTCCGTAGGCAAATTGCGCAATTCGGATCATTATCCATTGACAACCTATTTGCAATTGCAGTAATACCCTTTTTATCAATGAACCTAAAGTATCTATTTTTACTACTCTTTTTTGTGACGAGCATTCCGGTTTCCGCACAAAAGACGTTTCGCGTGATGTTTTACAATGTGGAAAATTTGTTTGACACGCTCGACGAAGAACACAAAAGTGATAACGAGTTTTTGCCGGACGGCGCCCGCCATTGGAACAATAAAAAATATTATGACAAGCTCAACAACTTGGCAAAAGTCATCACGTCGGTTGGCGAGTGGGATACGCCTGTCCTGATTGGATTGTGCGAAGTGGAAAACGACCGAACCATGCAGGATTTGACGAAACATTCGCTGCTCAAGCAAATGAAATATCAATACCTGATTACCGAATCGCCGGATGTGCGCGGCATTGACGTGGCTTTGCTTTACCAACGCGATCGCTTTAAGTATTTGTATCACAACGAAATAGTCGTAACGTTCCCCGATCGGCCACGCTCTAAGACCCGCAATCTTTTGCACGTCACCGGAATCGTATCTACGGGCGACACATTGGATGTTTTTGTCTGCCATTTCCCTTCGCGGCGCGGCGGACAGACGCAGTCCGAACCCAACCGCCTGCGTGTAGCCTCTATTCTGCGAGCAACGACGGACAGCCTGCACGCTGTCCGCAAAAATGCACATATCCTCGCGATGGGCGATTTTAACGACGAGCCGTCCGACAAATCCATGCAATCATTGACGCGTTTGCGTACCAACAAAGCCGGTGAGCCGCTGCATTTGCACAATCTGTGGCGAGCATTGGAACAGACCAGCAAAATAGGCAGTTATAAATTCGGCAAGCAATGGAATTTTTTAGACCAAATGTTCGTATCCGACAAATTGATGTCGCCCAACCACTCGCTGCACGTCAAGCCACAAAGCGCAACGATTTTTCAAGCAGATTTTCTATTGACCGAAGACAAGACTCACGGTGGTGTCCGACCCAAAAAGACGTTTCACGGACGCAAATACGAAGGCGGATATAGCGACCATCTGCCTATTTATATAGACTTGGAACTGAAAAAATAAAACAAATAAAGAACGAATTTCGGTTTTGCCGGCTAAATCTTTTTTTGAGGAGCTATTATTTCGCAAACGGTACCTTGTCCCGCAGGGACGGGATGTGCATAACCGTAGGTGGGTGATGCATGGTTGTTTCTACCGAGCGATGCAATCCTCGGGCTATTAGGTATCATATACGATATTCATTTAAATAATTACCAAAAACGTTTGACAATTCAAAAAGATATTGTACCTTTGTGAGGTGAAAATAAAGAAATGAAGCAACGAATTTACATAGATACTTCGGTCATTGGTGGTTATTTCGATGTCGAATTTGAATCCGCATCGAAACAATTGTTTGAACGTATTGAAAACAAGGAGTTTGATGTTTATTTTTCGGAAATAAACGAGACCGAATTGCTGAATGCTCCGCAACGGGTAAAAGAGATTAAGAATCTAATTCCTGCGGATTGTTTTCACTTCATTGAAATTACCGAAGAAGCAAAGTTGTAGGCTTTGCAATACATTTTGGAAGGAGCTCTTGGGCAAGCAAGCAGAAACGATGCTTATCATATTGCGCTCTCGTCTGCAAACAGGATAGACTGCCTGATTAGTTGGAATTTCAAACACATTGTCAATTTTGACAAAATAAAAATGTTCAATGGCATCAAGATGCGTTTGGGATACCCACTAATAGATATACGCTCGCCATTAGAATTTTTAAAATTATAAAAATATGAAAACAACAGCAATTGAAGGATTTCACACGGTTGAATTTTTTCGCGCCGTAAAAGAAAAATGGCAAAAGCCACAGAAGGGATGACATTACAAGAAGAACGCGCATTTTGGAAGCAAATGCGTGAGGGGCAAATCAGTTTAGCATAGTTTTTGTTCGGCGCAGGTTTCAGTCTCGGGGTGTAGCAGTGCTCCGCCCCAGTTTCTGCGGGACAAGGAGCGAGAGCCGAGTGGTATGATTGCGGATAATCATAAAAAAGGCCCCGAATTGTTATGCATTCTAAAATATTATGCGTACATTTGTGCCCTGAATGAAAACATACGAGATGAAAAAAACATTTTTGCTCTTAGCATTTGCAGCCCTGACCACGTTAGGGTTCGCACAATCGCCGGCACAGTTGCCGACAGATTCGGCTGTGATTTACGGAAAATTGGACAACGGTTTGACCTATTATATAAGGCATAACGAATTTCCTGAAAAACGGGCGGATTTTTACATCGCTCAACGCGTGGGTTCTATGCAAGAAGAGGACGATCAAGCCGGGTTGGCGCACTTTTTGGAACACATGATGTTTAACGGAACGAAAAATTTCCCGGGCAAAAAAACGATGCTGAATTGGCTCGAAACCGTTGGCGTGAAATTTGGCGCGAATGCCAATGCCTACACGTCGTTTGACGAAACGGTTTATAACCTGTCGAGCGTTCCCGTAACGCGTCAGGGCATTATTGACTCCTGCTTGCTCGTTTTGCACGACTGGTCGGGATTTGCCTCTTTGACAAATGAACAAATTGACGAAGAGCGTCTGATTATTAAGGAAGAATGGCGCACGCGCAACACACCGAGCTTACGTACTGCCGAAAAACAGTTGTCCGACATTCTTGTAGGCAGTAAATACGCCAACCGGATGCCCATCGGCAGCATGGATGTGGTGGAAAATTTCCCTTATCAAACATTGAAAGACTACTATAAAAAGTGGTATCGCCCGGATTTGCAAGCAATTATTATCGTGGGTGATGTGGATGCGAAAGCAGTTGAAGCAAAATTAAAAACCCTGTTTGCCGACGTTCCAAAGCCGGTTGACGCGGCTGAACGCCTATATTTTCCGGTGCCGGACAATGCTGAAACGATTGTGTCTATCGCGCTCGACCCCGAAGCGACGCAAACTCGGGTAGATCTCTATTTGAAACACCCTTTATATCCCAAACAGCACAAGAAAACGGCAGCAGAATTGACATATACGTTGTTGAAAAACGTGGCCACACAAATCCTTGCCGACCGCCTGCAAGAAATTGCACAGACAGCCGATGCTCCGTTTGTGGCATCTACTGCTTTTGACCGCGAGTTTAGCATTGCAAAAACCAAAGATGCGTGGACATCCATCGCGATGAGCAAAGAAAATAAGGTGAGCGAATCCTTAGTCATTTTGGTGCGCGAAAATGAACGCATCAAACAATATGGCTTCACGGACGCCGAAATCGAACGTGCCAAAGCCAATCTCTTGCAACGCTTTGAAACCCAATACAATAACCGCAATAAAACGAAAAATGACGAGTACGTAAGGGAATATGTCAGCGCATTTACCGACGACGAAGCGATTCCGGGCATTGAATTTGAATACGATTTTGTAAAAGGTCTGCTGCCTCAAGTCAACGCACAAGCACTCAATGGCTTGGCAAAATATTTGATTAACGATAAAAACACGGTGATTTCTGTGCTCGGTCCGGAAAAAGAAGGATTAGTTTATCCTACGCCGGACGAATTGCGCGCCGTCTACACCAAAGCGGCGGCCGAAAAGGTAGAAGCCTATCAAGAAACGGTTTCCAATGAGCCATTGATTGCTCAACTGCCAAAAGCAGGCAAAGTGGTTAAGACAGAGCACGATACGAAATTTGGCGCAACGGTTTGGACGCTTTCCAACGGCATGAAAGTGGTGCTGAAGAAAACGGACTACAAGGACGACCAAATCGTGATGCACGGATTGGCCTACGGCGGCACGTCCAACTTTTCCGATGCTGATTTTTTCAACGCCGACATGATAGAATATGTGCCTGATTTCGGCGGTATCGGTAATTTCAGCGTGACGGACTTGAAAAAAGCCTTGGCCGGAAAATCTGTCAATGGAAAGATTAAGGTTAATAGTTTTTCTCAAAGCTTGGAAGGTTCATCGACGATTAAAGACGTTGAGACGCTCTTGCAGTTGGGCTATCTCTATTTCACGGCTCCGCGCAAAGACGAGTCGGTTTACAATTCACAGATGGCTTTTTACAAAAATTACCTGAAAAATCAGAGCAAAGAACCCACATTCATCTTGAGTCAACATTTGGCAAAAGCAAAGTATGGCAACAATCCGCGCATGCAGCCGATGACGTTTGAAGATGCGGAAAAGTTGAACTACGACCGCATCATTGAAATCTACAGGCAAATGTTTGCCAATCCGGGTTCGTTCACGTTCACTTTCGTCGGCACCATCGACGAGCAGGCGTTAAAACCGTTGGTAGAGCAGTATTTAGCATCTTTGCCCTCCGGCAACAAAAAGGCTACCTATAATAAAGGTACCATTGCAGAAATTAAAACGGGAGAGATTGCTGATATTTTTAATCAGGAGATGAAAGCTCCCAAGACAACGGCTTATGAACTCTACAGCGGCAAATTGCCCTACAATCAGAAAAATCGTTTGACAATCAACGCCCTGAAGCAGGTATTTGACATCGTTTTTCAACGTGCGGTGCGCGATGAGGCCGGCGGTGCTTATGGCGTGCGCACGTCCGTGAGCATCCGACGTATCCCCAGTTTGCAAACGACTTTGCAAATCAGTTTCGACACCGATCCGGCACGTGCCGCGAATATCACACCGATTATTGGTCGCGAAGTGAAAAAGTTGATAGAACATGGTCCGGAAGCCGCCGATTTTCAAAAAGTGAAAGAATACATGCTGAAACAATTTCAGGACGACGAAAAAACAAATGATTATTGGAGAGATGTGTTGACGAATGCTTATTTCTACGATGACGATATACATTCCAATTATCGCACAATTTTGGATGCACTCACGCCGGAAGATATCCAAAAACTTGCGAATGAGCTGGTTGTCGAGCGGAATTTCATTGAAGTAATCATGCATCCGGCAAAATAATCGAAAAAAAAGTGTAAAAACATTTGGAAGTTTTGATAAAAAGGCGTAACTTTGCAGCGATTTTAGTTTTTAGTAAAGAAATAAGAAAATAAAAACAATAAATAGTATCTAAAAAAAATAAAAAAAAGATGAAAAAGGTATTTTTAATAGCAGGACTCCTGCTTTCGACAACGACTGCGTTTGCGCAGAAAGAATTGACGGTAGTCAATCAATATCCGGGAGATGATAAAGCTCTGGCGGAATATGTAACTGCTGTTGAAAAACAATCCAACCCGAAGACTTCAGCAATTAGAACCACTTGGTTAGCTGATCGTCCTTCAAGCAATTGGTTTATTTCAGGTCAAATTGGTGGTGGTGGTGTTGTGAGTGATGGCCACCTCTACTCTACAAAACCTTTTCAGTGGTTTGATACAAAAAATGAAGCTTTTTGGCATCCAAATTTTGGCTTTGCTGTAGGTAAATGGTTTTCACCTGTTTGGGGTCTTCGTTTGTCCGAATCTAGTGGTGCCACTCAAGCGTGGGATAAAGCCCACAATTTACTCGGTAATACCAACTATGTTGAGTTTACGGCCGATTATTTGATCAACTTGAAAAATGTGTTCAGCCCTTACAATCCTAAAGGACTCTTTAATCCTGTGTTGTATCTTGGTGCCGGTCTTATCCATACGAATGAAATTGAAGAAATCAAAGCAGATGGTTTCTTTAACTTGGCGGCAAAAGCAGGTTTGCAATTGAATTTCCGTTTGAACGATGCGTTCAACTTGTTCTTGGATGGGAAAGTAATTCTTGCCCCAAGCAACTTTGATCGTAATGATGTTGCGAGCTTTATCAGTTCCGATGTCCTGCCGATAGCAGGTGTTGGTTTGACTTACAACTTCAATTTCCGTCACTTTGTGAAAGCTCCGTTGTATGACCAAGCTGAAATTGACGCTTTGAATCGTGAAATCAACGAATTGCGCAATCGTCCACAAGTAGTATGCCCGCCGGTAGAAAAATGCCCCGAAGTTGCTCCTGTTGTAGCTGCACCTGTAGTGGAAGAGAAAAAAGCTGTCGAATTGGAACCGGTATTCTTCTTGCTTGGTAGCAGTGTAGTTCGCCAAAATCAATTGACGAATGTAGCTAAAGCAGCTGAATATTTGAAGTCACATCCGGGTGCAAAATTGGAATTGGCTTCTTATGCTGATGGAAAAACCGGTACTAAAGCGGTCAATTTGGCTTTGTCTAAAAGACGTTCTGAATCTGTTGCTCAGGTTTTGATTAAGAAATACGGCATCTCAAAAGATCGTTTAATCAAAAAACATTATGGTAGCGAAGTTCAACCGTTCACAGAAAACGATTGGAATCGTGTAACAATCTTTATTCACCAATAAATAGTGGTGGTTGCGATTTGCTCGCACGCTTAATAAAAACGTCCGTGTCTGTCTAAACAGGTGCGGACGTTTGTCGCCTTAAACTATTTACACTACCTTTGCAGCATGAATGGAGCCGTAGTAAAAACAGGCTGGTACGCCGCACGCGTGAAATATCGAACAGAACAAAAGATAAAAGCGCTATTGGAAGCTGCCGGAACACAACATTTTATCCCATTGAAAACAGTGGAAACCGCGCGCAACGGCAAAAAAACACGTCGCGAAAAACCATTGATTCCTTGTTTGATGTTCGTGTACGCCGACCGTAAAACAGTGCTTAAATTACCTGCAACTACGGGATTCACAATCAATTACATCCGCCACACAGACACAAAACAGTTGCATATCATCCCCGATAAGCAGATGCAGGATTTCATGCGCGTAGTGGATTTAAGCGAAACAGGAGGAATCGAAATCCTGACCGCCAATCTCAAACGCGGCGATAAAGTGCGCGTCGTGCGAGGTGTTTTTAGCGGCATCGAAGGCGAATTGATCCGCGTGAAAGGACACAAGCGCGTGGTAGTGCGCTTGGAAGGACTAGTGTCCTTGGCAACGACTTACATTCCGACAGATTTTCTTGAGCTAATCCAAGAATAATTAAAAATTAAGAATTAATGCTGTCATGTCTAAATTTTGACACACAAGGGGATGATTAGCCCCCGCCCAGGGCAACCGCATGAAAATTATGATGATCAAAAAGACCGGAGGTCTTTACTTCACCCCGTATGGGGGTGCAATTTGATAACCCCGTACAAGCGAAGCGCAGTGCGGGATGGGGCGACCACCCTATCCACAGCGACCCCGTCATCCCGTTAGGGATGGATCGCTCGGTAGAAATGACCGCGCATCACGCGTCCCGCATGCCGTAGAGATGCGGCCTGCGAAAGCAAAATGCACCCTGAAAAAATGGAAAATTCGTCGGGAAGCCATCATGATTGCACTTCAATAATTAACTTTTATTAACAAATTTCGCGTCAAATAAAGTTAAATGCTTGTTTTATAAGAAAAAGTGCACTACTTTTGCATCGGTAAAGTGACAGAAATCAGCGAAAAGCTGATTGAAAAACAGGAGTGAATACGACTTAGTACTCATTAGGGCTAAGTCGTGGGCGATCTTTTAATGGCTGGTAAAACTGTATAACCTCTTGCGCTAAAGCATATCTTTTGATATAATAACGCAGCAAGAGGGGAAATGTTGTGTTGAATTTGCAACCGAAAGGTTAAAATTTCAACCAACAGGGCTTTCATTCAACTGAAAGCCACTCTGTACTCGAATGATAGAGAGCGTTCGGGAATGGGGTTTTTGAAAAAAAAGAGATAAATTAATAATAATTTAAGAGAGAGAGAGAATGAAACAGTTTGAAAAAAAGAGAGAAAATCTGCAGAGGAGAAGGGGACTTTTCGTATCTGCGGGAGTGTTGTTGTGCGCCGGTCTGTGGACATTGGGCACAGCACAAGTGAAAATCGGTGGCGATCCAACGACACCGGTGACAACGGGAGCCGTCTTAGAATTGGACGGCGCATCAGGCGGGTTACTCCTGCCACGCGTAGCGGTCTTGCCGCCTGCCGCTTCGGCATCAGAAGGAACAATGTACTACCAGATTAGTGATGGTACAGTTTACATCCTTCTCATCAACGGCGGCAAACATTGGGAACCTGTGGGTAGCGGCAGCATCAGCACGAGCGACATCGCCGCGAAAGCGAAGAAGCTGGCTTATGGTATGGACAGTGCCAAATTGGCAGGAATAGCTGCCGGCGCCAATTTCGTCCTTGTCGAAAACATTTTGACATCGACCGCAACGATGAACGCCTTGTCAGCGGCTCAGGGTAGGGCGCTTCTTGACTCTATCAGAAATATAAGCAGTGCAGGGTCGACCACCTTGAACGCTTTCCGTGACTCAGTTTACACAAAAGCACAGACACTGGCAGGCAACAAAACGCTCACCGGTAGCACCGCCGTTGGCGGCACTTTGGGTGTGACGGGCGCCACGACCTTGACCGGCAACCTGACGGCAAATGGAGCAACGGCTTCTTTTCCGAACGCCACAGCCGTTACTTTCCCGAACGCCAATCCGACGGTAAAAGCCAAAAGCGTGGCTGCTGTTCTTGCCAACACTACCCAGCTCGCAACGGAAGCACAGGTAGCTCTTGCTCAAAACACCGCAAGCAACGCTTTGAATCCTTTCCGTGACTCAGTTTACACAAAAGCACAGACATTGGGTGGCAACAAAACTTTCAGTGGCACCAACACATTCACGGTATCACCGACAGTACCGAGCAAAGCAACAGCAGCAGGAAACAATCCTACCGTTTTAGCAACGGAAGCACAGGTAGCTTTGAAAGCCGACATTGCCGGCGCCACCTTCACCGGTGTGATAGCAGTTCCAACAAAAACTGCAGCCGCCACTAACAATGGCACGCTTGTAGCAACGGAAGCGCAGGTAGCTCTTGCTCAAAACACAGCAGGCAACACTTTGAACGCATTCCGTGACTCTGTTTATTTACGGAATCAGACCCTTGGCGGCAACAAGACTTTCAGTGGCACCAACACATTCACGGTATCACCGACAGTACCGAGCAAAGCTACAGCAGCGGGAAACAATCCTACCGTTTTAGCAACAGAAGCGCAAGTGAATCTGAAAGCTAACCTTGCAGGCGCCACCTTCACTGGAGCGATAGCAGTTCCAACAAAAACTACGGGCGCTACTAACAACGGTACGCTTGTAGCAACAGAAGCACAGGTTGTCCTTGCTCAAAACACTGCAAGCACCGCTGTGAACGCTTTCCGTGACTCAGTTTACACAAAAGCACAGACACTGGCAGGCAACAAAACTTTCAGTGGCAACACAGCCGTTGGCGGCACCTTAGGAGTGACCGGTGCCACAACGCTAGGTAACACTTTGGCAGTGACGGGCGCAACGACCTTGACCGGCAACCTGACCGCGAATGGCACAACGGCTTCTTTCCCGAACGCCAATCCGACGGTCAAGGCTAAGAGCGCGGCAGCTGTTCTTGCAAACACTACCCAGCTTGCAACGGAAGCACAGGTAGCTCTTGCTCAAAACACAGCAAGTACCACTTTGAACGCTTTCCGCGATTCAGTTTATTTACAGAATCAGACTCTTGGCGGCAACAAAACTTTCAGTGGCACCAACACATTCACGGTATCACCGACAGTACCGAGCAAAGCTACAGCCGCAGGCAACAATGCTACTGTATTAGCAACGGAAGCGCAGGTAAACCTGAAAGCCAACCTTGCCGGCGCCACCTTCACCGGTGCGATAGCTGTTCCAACAAAAACTACGGCCGCCACTAACAATGGCACACTTGTAGCTACGGAAGCGCAGGTTGTCCTTGCTCAAAGCACCGCAAGCACCACTTTGACTACTCTGAACGCTTTCCGCGATTCTGTTTACACAAAAGCACAGACATTGGCAGGCAACAAAACGCTCAGCGGCAACACCGCTGTTGGAGGCACTTTGGGCGTGACGGGTGCGACAACCTTAAGTAGCACTTTGGCAGTGACGGGCGCAACAACCTTGACCGGCAACCTGACCGCAAATGGCGCGACCGCTTCTTTCCCAAACGCCACAGCCGTTACTTTCCCGAATGCGAATCCGACGGTAAAAGCCAAAAGCACGGCCGCTGTTCTTGCAAACACTACCCAGCTCGCGACGGAAGCGCAGGTCGCTCTTGCTCAAAACACGGCAGGCAACGCTTTGAGCGCATTCCGTGACTCTGTTTACACAAAAGCACAGACACTGGCAGGCAACAAAACGCTCAGCGGCAACACCGCCGTTGGCGGCACTTTGGGCGTGACGGGCGCAACGACCTTGACCGGCAACCTGACCGCAAATGGCACGACGGCATCTTTCCCGAACGCCACAGCCGTTACTTTCCCGCAAGCTAATCCGACCGTCAGGGCCAAAAGCGCGGCCGCTGTTCTTGCAAACACCACCCAGCTTGCAACGGAAGCACAGGTCGCTCTTGCTCAAAACACGGCAGGCAGCGCTTTGAGCGCATTCCGTGACTCTGTTTACACAAAAGCACAGACACTGGCAGGCAACAAGACTCTCAGCGGCAACACCGCCGTTGGCGGCACTTTGGGCGTGACGGGCGCCACGACCTTGACCGGCAACCTGACCGCAAATGGCACAACGGCTTCTTTCCCGAACGCCACAGCCGTTACTTTCCCGAACGCCAATCCAACGGTAAAGGCCAAAAGCACGGCCGCTGTTCTTGCAAACACTACCCAGCTCGCGACGGAAGCACAGGTAGCTCTTGCTCAAAACACGGCAGGCAACACTTTGAGCCTTTTCCGTGACTCTGTTTACACAAAAGCACAGACACTGGCAGGCAACAAGACTCTCAGCGGCAACACCGCCGTTGGCGGCACTTTGGGCGTGACGGGAGCTACCGCATTAAGTAACACATTGACTGTGACCAATGCTACAACATTAAGTAGTACTTTGTCTGTGACCGGAACAACCACCTTGACCGGCACCCTGACTGCAGATGGCGGTACCGTGA
>BNTP01000043.1 GCA_025996695.1 Bacteroidia bacterium
ATGGCAATCACAATTTGTGGATAGGTACTGCCACCGGTTTGAATATCCTGAATAAGATTACGGGCGAAATTACTAAGGTTGATAGAAAAAAACTGCGCGGAAATAATATACAGGCTATACTTGCAACAGGAAGTAAAACCGGAAACGAAGAAAGGACGTAAAATATGAAAACAGCAATTATAGCAGAAAAGCCATCGGTAGCCCGCGAAATAGCGGCTATCGTTGGCGCAAACCACAAGGAAGATGGCTTTATGACCGGCAACGGTTACATGGTAACGTATGCTTTTGGGCATTTAATCGGGCTTGCCATGCCCGAAGATTGCGGATTTACAGGTTTTAATCGCGAACATTTGCCCATCATCCCCGAAACATTTATGTTGAAACCTCGCCAAGTGCGGGAAGGCAAAGAATACAAGCCGGATGCAGGAGCATTGAAGCAACTGAAAATCATTAAACACGTTTTCGACAGCTGCGATAAAATCATTGTTGCCACCGATGCGGGACGCGAAGGCGAGTTGATTTTTAGGTTTATCTACAATCATTTGAATTGCAACGAGCCCTTTGAGCGACTTTGGATTAGCAGCTTGACGGACAAAGCCATTAAAGATGGCTTGCAAAACCTGAAAAATGGAAGTGAATACGATAATCTGTATTTCGCTGCAAAAGCAAGGTCGGAAGCAGATTGGTTGGTCGGAATTAATGCAAGTCAGGCGTTAAGCATTGCAGCAGGTCGCGGCGTATTTTCATTGGGACGAGTGCAAACGCCCACACTAGCAATGGTTTGCAAACGTTTTTTGGAAAACAAAAACTTTATGCCGGTCCCGTTTTGGCAAATTCGGGTTCAGACCGAAAAAGCCAATATTCCGTTTGCCGTTGTCAGTCGAGAAAAATACAACAGTAAAGACACGGCTAATTCTATTTTCCAAAAATTGCAGGGAAACCGTTTGCAGGTTCAGTCGGTTGAAAAGAAAGAAGTCAATCAAGAGCCACCATTGTTGTATGATTTAACAGCCCTGCAAAAAGAGGCAAACCAAAAGCATGGTTTTTCGGCGGACAAAACGCTTTCCATCGCCCAAAAACTGTATGAGGCGAAGTTGATAACCTACCCAAGAACAGGCAGTCGCTATATTTCCGCAGATGTATTCGATGAATTGCCAGAATTGATTGAAAGTTTGAAACAATATCCACGTTTTGCTACTTATGCCGAAGGAATGAACAATATTGTCTTGAATGTTCGCTGTGTAGATGACAAGAAAGTAACCGACCATCACGCACTTTTGATTACGGAACACCCGCCCAAAGACCTTTCAGGCGAAGAACAAACGATTTATGAAATGGTTGCGAGCAGAATGTTGGAGGCATTTTCCAAGAAATGTGTCAAAGATGCAACAACAATCGTTTGTGTATGTGGCGATACACTTTTTGAGGCAAAGGGTGCGGTTATCAAACAGGCTGGATGGCGAGCGGTTTTTAATGAAAAAGAGGAAACGGACGAAGACGGCACTTTGCCCGAAGTTATGCAGGGCGAAACGCTACCAATCCTCAAATCCGAACTGTTGGAAAAGCAAACCAAACCCAAGCCCTTACATACAGAGGCTTCGCTACTTTCGAAAATGGAAACCGCAGGGAAAATGGTTGAAAACGAGGCGGAACGCGCGGCAATGAAGGAAAGTGGTATCGGAACGCCTGCCACGAGAGCGGCGATAATCGAAACTTTGTTTTCAAGAAATTATATCGTGCGCGAGAAAAAATCGTTTGTTCCCACCGAAAAAGGCTTGACGGTTTATGAAACGGTTAAGGACAAGCGAATAGCCGATGTCGCTCTCACAGGCAGTTGGGAAAATACTTTGGCGCAAATCGAAAGCGGTGAAATGCAGCCGGAAACGTTCAAAAAAACAATCGAAATCTATACGCGCCAAATCACAACCGAATTGTTAAATACCAAGATTTCCATTGCCGATGAAAATACTTGCATTTGCCCAAAGTGCAAGATAGGGAATGTTCGCTTTTATCCCAAAGTAGCCAAATGCAGCGATGTCAATTGCGGACTGGTCGTTTTCCGTAACAAAAGCGAAAAACAACTCTCTGATAAGCAAATCACAGATTTATTGACCACAGGCAAAACCGGCATCATTAAAGGATTCAAAAGCAAGAACGGTAAATCGTTTGATGCTGCTTTGAAATTCGATGCTGATTTTCAAGTGGGGTTTGAGTTTGGCAATAAGAAAAAATAGTAATTTATTACGAATAATTTGTTTGATAAGCCTCGCTGATGGATTTGGCGAGGTTTTTTGCACTAATCATACGAATAATTAAGATTTTGTAAATGATTTGTTGTTACATATGGTTTTTTACTTTTAGTTGTTCTCCCTCTTTCCGAAATTAAATGCAAATGTTTTTTTGCGCGTGAACATATAACATACAATAATTTACGACTTGCAGCATCTTTATCTTCTTCATTCCAATTAGGAACAAATCCTTGCAATAATCCAAAAGCAATAACCGTGTGAAATTCCTCTCCCTTAACTCCATGGCATGTATTTACCACTACGCCCGCATGTTGCCTAAATAGTCTTTTGAAGCTATTAATATCTTTAGCATAATCGAATTCCGGTTTTTCCAATCGCTTTCTTGTCCCTTCAAAGAAATATTCCCAATGTTGTTTTAAAACAGGATGTTCATCTATTTGAATATTTAATGTTTGTAGTAGTTGCTGGAAACATTCCTCTAAATACGAAAGCCCTTCGTCTTGGTTTGAAGATATTGAATTAATAGTCTTTAATAGAGATTTTGACCTTTTTTCTACACCATCTAAAATACGTATTTCCATAGCATTAAATTCATCCATTAATTCTCTTGCCCAATTATTTCGTGTAAAATACATTGTTGGAGAAGGCTCTACTAAAAAAAGTCGTGCAACTTTATACCAAATATTCTCTTTGCTTTTTAATAATGGAGATAAACCATAAGCATCAAAATTGACATCGGGAAGCAACGTTTTCAATTTTCTACCCATCGGGATTACCATGTGCCATTGTGGGGCTAAAACACATATTTCATGCTCAGATATACCATTGTTAATATTTTCTTCTATAATTGAGGAAATATGTTCCGCCAGATTATCTTTCCCTATGGTATCGTTAAATGTAATAAGACCACTTTCATCAGAATACGTGCATAAAGATTCTATTGCAATGTTAGTTGTTTGATAGCTTCGGTAATAATCAATAATTCTTTGACAACTGCGATAATTCCCTGACAACTCCTTTTCCTGCATTTCAATATTGCCAAATTCGGATTTAATTTCATCTAATGATTTGGCAACACCTCCCAATGACCCATAGATTGCTTGGTCTTTATCACCCACAAGAAATAATAAAGTTTTTCCACTTTCGGCGGTAATAATTTTAGAAAGAATGGCATATTGCAATTCTTGAGTATCTTGGTATTCATCTACACAAATTATATGGAATAGATTATTTAACGTTTTTGCTATTTTGGGATATGTTTTTAGTAATCTGTATGCGTAATAAAGAATTTGGTCAAAGTCTATTAAACCTTCATCAACCAATCTATTGTGATATTCTATAAGTAGTGGTTCATGCTCCGACTTAGGGTCAACAAAATAACCGTCAATATCTAACCTTGTTGTAATGTTCCATGCTGTTACTCCGAAATCTTCCCTTATTGAAGACATCAATTCTTCTGTTTTATATTCATCTGCAATGACGAATCCATTTTTCAGTTCATCTAAATAAGCAGCATAAGGTCGTAAAATCCATTCCAAACAAAAGGCATGAATAGTGCCTTCCCAAAGTTTTGTTGGCTCAATATCCATGTGAATAATTCGCCGTTTAATTTCATCTGCGGCTCTATTTGTGAAAGTCAAAGCGACTACCCATTTTTTTGAATTGCCCAACTTTTCTAATTCATAAGCGAGTTTATGTGTTAATACTCGTGTTTTTCCACTTCCGGGACAGGCTGTTAGTAAAACATGACCATCTGCGAGTACTGCCTCTTTTTGTTGTTCATTTAATCCTCTTAATATGTCCATAACCCGTTAATGTTATCTATTTGCACACAGCATTTATAAATTTCGTTAATTGGTCATCCGGAAGTTTTTCGGTATAAAACACTACCCCATCTTCTAAATTTTCAAAATCTAATAGTTCTGCCAAAAGAGAATTGTAATCTGTTTCATCTTTATTAAATCTCCTCTTTGAAAAAGCAGTTAATCTATACTTAGCCATTTCAAAAAATGTTTTATTCGATATGTGTTGGCTTGTATGTGCTATTGCTTCAATAATATAATTTGGTATAAAAGTTAAATTATCAATATGGTCTGAAAGCATAATTGCAAACCATCCTTTCCCAAATTTATTTGCAAGTCGTAAAATTTCTGTTCCAGAGATTGCAATATCTTCATTTTCTATTTTTGCAGAAATTTTATCAATTGATGCCTGATTTGTGTACTGTTTTTTAACTAACGAGGTTACTTCTACGGAGTTTTCAGCCAAAAGAAAATCAACCTCAAAAGTATAATCTGCATAGCAAACTTTTAACCATTCGTTTCCTTTACAGAAGTTATCCAATCTGTTTTTTCTTTCAATTCCTGACTTTTCAGAGTTTCTACAGCCTCTTTGTTCTTCAGTATCATCTTTTGCATCCGATGGTAATGGCAATATTGATTTGTCTGAATCTGTGATAATTGTACATTTTTTTCTTATCCTATCATCATGAAACAATATAGCAATATTTTCAAAACCGGTACTTCCAATATTAACAAGGCTTATTCCAAGTTCATCTAACGTAACCCCAAATACTTTTTTGATTAATTCCGGAATTAGTATTTGTTCAGCATCTCCTTCTACTAATAAAATCCCTTTTGCAAAAAGAAGATTTGTTCGGACGGCATCTAAATAACGCTCTAATGCTTGTATTTTAGGCTCATCTAAACCATTAGAAGGATTAAAAACATGAACATGCTTATCAGCTCTACTTAAAATATTCATAGCACTGATTTTACTTACGGATGAAACATGAGTGGAATGAGTGGTTACAATTATTTGTGTATTATGATTTTGAAGCTTTTGGAAAAGTGTTTTTTGAATATGGGTATGAACATGTGCTTCCGGTTCTTCAATCAATAAAAAATTTGCAATTTTATCCACTGACTTTACTTTTTCATACTCTAAAAGTTTTAGTGATAAATAAATAAGATTAGCACCGCCTAAACTCAGTTCGCCAATACGTCCTTGGTATCCGATTTCGTCAGGGTCGCCCACCCATAATTTTAAGGATTGTAAAAGCCTCTCCATATCAGATGGCAATTCAGATTTTATACCAATATTGGGGGCATAAGTTTCTCCAACAGCTTGTGTAATACTATCGGCAATCCCATGTGAAATATCTTTTACTTCTTCTAAATTACTAATTTCTTCATTAAGGGAATCAATCTTTTTCCCTATATTTTGTTTTTGGGCTATGTCAATACTTTTTTCTTTTCCTCGAAGCAAATTTAATAGTGGATTGTCTTTGTAAGAACGCAAATCGGACTCAACATCTCTTAATGCTTTTACAAAAGTACATGATAATTCATCGGAAAAAGAAAAAGCAAATGGTTTAGTGCCATATACGTCTTCTCTTTCTTCATCTGGATTTGGGAAAACGATGTTTTCAAAATCACCTACATATTCTCTATAATTATCTTCTATTGAAAAATCAGTATTTCCTCTACCCTTAAAAATACGCTCATAATCATTCAATTCTATTGAATTGAGAATTTCTTGTAGTCCTTCCTGCGTTTTATCTTCTTGTAGAGAATATTCATAAAGTTCTCTTCGCTTATTATCTCGTGGTCTGAAAATTAAAGAATAACTTCCTTTCGTACTTTCATATTCGCCCATACAGCCAACTTTATGCATGGTCATGGCTTGAGATTCTTCATTCGTACTTAATTCTTCAAATTCAACTTGAATTATTATCCAATGACCTTTCCAAGAATCCAATGTGCGGTTGAAGTCAGACTCATAAAATCTAAAACCTCTCGGAAGACTATCATCTATTAATAAACGTAATGCCATTAATAGATTCGTTTTTCCTGAACCATTTTCTCCGATAATAGTATTTACTCCCTTTTGAAATATGAGAGAAACATTTAGAAAATTCCGATAATTCCTAATCGACAACTTAGATATATACATAAAAATAAGAATATTTAATCGTTTTATATTTGTTCTACCAATTCTTTCCTTACCAATTCCCAAGCTTCATCAATATCATACTCAATACCTTTTCTCAACAGCAGGTAAATATCTTCCCTGAAATCTTTATCTAACATTTTTTCGTTCATATTGGCGAGAAACTGTTTTTGGGTAGGAGGCGTGTTTACAACGTTTTTTATATAGAGTTGGTAGCAATATATAAGTTTCTCCGTATCAATATTTTGCTGTGTTAATGCCCAATATAAATCGAACAAATCGCGCCCTTTCTTGCGTTGGTACAATGCTCGCAATTTCGTTGCCAAAAGTTCTTCCAATTCATATCCCGTAATATTGCATTCCCCTGAATACCAACTGCTTTTAAGTTCGTATGGAATTTCTTTTAACCCAAAAACATTCAAATGTTCGCGGGTATTTATCTCAATTTTCAAACGCATCGGAATAACCGGCTGCATTTCCGACTCGAAACGATAAACTACCGTATTGTTGTGAATATGCTGTTTTACAACACGTTTCATTCCGAGAAATGATAATTTGTCACGCATACGTTTTAGTATCGGGTTGATAGGCTCGGCGTTGATTTGCACCAAGTCAATGTCTTCACTGTAACGGATTTGCGGCGTCAAATAGAGTTTATGCAGGGCAGTCCCACCTCGAAAAGCCAAAGATTTTTTCAACAAATCGTCAGAAAATATTTCGACCATTGCTCGTGCAATAACCAAATCTTGTTCCACTTGCGGGTCTAAAGCCCACGGTGCTGTGGCTCGCCATTCTTCAATATATCGTTGGGGTATCATATATCACTTTCTATTTCCATGTTTTTGATAATTTTCCATTTGCTGTTGATTTCGCCTTTTTTCTCTTTTTGAGAAGAAAGCGGTATCATAAAAAAAGGTCTGTTGTTCAATGTTTTATACAAACCGGCAGATAGTTTTTCGTTTCCAATTTCATTTTCCAAAATATATCCCAAACGTTGGATAGCGGCAGTGTTCAAACTGTTTTCTGCTACTTTTGCAAGAGTAGATGGTTTCATTTCTTCGGTTAATTCTTGCAAAATCGTAGTAATACGATTCAGTCCGAATTTGTGAATATAGTCGAAAAAATCCAATGCCGTGCGTTCAGGCGATGAAACGTTGATATAACCCGCTGCCGTCTTCTTTTGGATGATGCCTTCCTGCACAAAATTCTGTTTCGGGAAAAATATGATTTGGAGTTTTTCAATACTTCTGGGCGCAGGACTGTTGGTAACAACGGTATAACCCATCGGCTGTTGATGTGCAGCACCATACATTGCCGCCGCCGACAGCAACCCCACATAATATTGCTTGTTCAACGACTTCATCAGGTCGTCAATAAAAAGATATGGCGGCAACATTCCCTGCTTTGAATGTTCGGGTGGAATAATTACATAAAAACCCTGACGAATAACAGCAATTTCGTTCCTCGTTTTTAATCTGAATAAACTTTGTCGAATTGCAGCAACAGATGCGCCTAATGTGTTTTTAAGTTCATCAAACGTAAAGGAATAACGTCCTTGTGTTCTGACTTCTTTCAAGTAGTTATTCAGATGAATATAACCAAGTTTATTTCTATTTTCCATTAGTAAAACATTGCAAAATACTACGAAATTCGTAACTTTCTGCAAAGATACGCTTTTTTTGATATGATACCACTAATTTGCAGAAAAAAGTTTTACCTTAAATCATAGCTCGTTTCAGTGCAAACCCCTGCCACCATCCGGAAAACCTCTGCCACTTGATTGATAATTAGCAAATTAAGTTCATTTTATTACAACCTTTGCTGTTCATTCTAAATATCGAAAAATATGAACAAAAAAGATTATCCGGCAGATATGTCCTATTTCCGCTTATCGCTTTTGGCATTTCTGCGCGAAAGTCACCCACATTTGGCTACCGATGAAAAATTTATCAACGCAAGAACAGCAGCCGCTCTTGATGTTTATGAACAAGCCGTAAAAAACGGCAACAATCCCATTGAATCCGAACGTTTGGCAAATGAAGTTTTGTTTAACGGCTTGCATTTTTCAAAGTACAACACGCTGAAAAATATTCTTTGGAATGAGTTTGCAAACGAAGTCCCGGAAGATAATGCAGCAGCATTGGCACTCAAACTTTTACCCGAATGTGAAAGCATTTTTGCCGACTATTTCCTTTCAGACAACTTTGCCTACGAGCCTGAATATAATCTGCTCTATACTGAATTAACCGGCACAATCGCCCTATATCTCGAAAGCCATGAGTTACAATAAGAAAGCGCATTTACAGGCGAATATCAAGGCGATTGAAACTGCCTTTGTCCTTGACCGGGAAAAGCGAAAAGCAACAAGCGAGGAACGTGCCGTATTGCAACAATACAGCGGTTTTGGCGGGATAAAATGTATTCTCAACCCCACGCAAACAGAACAGGATAAAGAGTATTGGACACAATCCGACATGGATATGTTTCCTATGGTAGCCGATCTGTACCGCCTTATTCGTGATAATTCAAAAGATGAAAGCGAATATAAACGCTATTTTGGCAGTCTGAAAAATTCGGTACTGACCGCCTTTTATACCCCGCCGGAAATCATCAAAGCCCTTTCGGACAGTTTACACGAAAATGGCATCCATCCGCATCGTTTCCTTGACCCTTCGGCAGGCAACGGCGCATTTGTCAATGTGTTTAATAAAACGTTCCTGCCTAATGAAACCGTTTGTTTTGAAAAAGATTTATTGACCGGCAAAATTTTGTCGCACCTTCATCCGGACGACAGGGTGCATGTTAGCGGGTTTGAAGCAATTGAAGACCGTCCTGACAATAAATTTGATGTTATTTCGTCTAATATCCCTTTTGGCGACGTGTCGGTTTTTGATACTGCCTTTCTAAAAAGCAACGACACGACCAAACGCCAATCCACCCACACCATTCACAATTATTTTTTCCTGAAAAGCATTGACCATTTACGTGAGGGAGGCATTGTGGCGTTCATCACTTCACAAGGTGTCATGGACAGTCCAAGCAATGAACCTATTCGCAAATGGTTGATGGATCATGCCAATCTTGTTTCGGCAGTCCGTTTGCCGAATAATCTGTTTACTGATCACGCCGGAACGGAAGTTGGCAGCGATTTAATTATTTTGCAAAAGAATACGGCAAAAACGTCATTAACTCTCGATGAACAAGTTTTTTTGAAAAGTATCACATTACCTGATGGAGAAACTGTTAACAACTATTTCAGAGATTTCCATCGAACAGTTCACACTAAATGGCATTTGGGTACTAATCTTTATGGCAAACCTGCCATGACATTCACCCACGAGGACGGTATTCCAGGCATAGTTTCCGACTTAAAAAAGATGCTGAACGACGATTTTGCTAAAAATCTCAACCAAGAACTGTATCACAATCATGCAACGGAGATTACTTATTCCGGCGAACCGACCAAAGAAGATTGGGAAGAAATAGAGGCAGTAATAGCCGAAATGAGAAATGAACGCCCGCGGATACCATTCTCGTTGACAGAGGAAGAACAGGTTGCTCAACCACCAAAACAAACTATCAATGTGCAGCAACAGCCACTTGTGTCGCTCTCCTGTTCGGATTAACAGCGGAAGAACGTACGCAAATCAAACCCAAACGAAAAGGGAAACGGAGAGCAATCAATCCCCGACAGTTGGATTTGTTTTCACAGCCGGAGAACAAATTAACACCACCACTTTTGCAAATTACATCTGCGCTCCAACAACAATCATCCACTTTAACTATTGAGCCATGTTCTTATGAAGGTGCTCTTAACGACTATCATAAACAAGGCTCGTTGGTTATGGATAAAGGACAAGTGGGTTTTTTGAAAGAACGCTATAAGAACGATGCCATTTTTATGCCTTTGGTATTAAACACAGTCCAAAAAGCCGAGGCAGAGCACTATATCAGGTTTCGCGACACCTACCAACTCTTGTATGCTTACGAAGCAAAGGAACTGACAGAGAACAAGGGATTGCGCGATTCAATGAATGAACATTATGACACATTTGTAAAACGCTATGGTTTTCTGAATGATAAGAAAAACCTTGACCTGATAAAAATGGATACAGGAGGTCGAGAAATGCTATCGTTGGAGCGTTCCATCGACGGTAAATTAGTTAAAGCCGACATTTTCAACGTTCCGGTTGTATTTAATCCAAATGAAATCACCAGCGTAGATACCTCTCTTGAAGCTCTGTCTGCATCACTGAACAAATTCGGTGAGATCAATACGGAGTATATGCTATCTCTTTTGAACGAAAAAAGCATTGAGGAGTTATTGGAAGAACTGCACGGACATATCTATTACAATCCATTGGTACAAAACTATGAGGTAGCCGATAAATTTATTGCCGGCAATGTGATTGAAAAAGCAGAGAAAATTGAAAAATATCTTGAAAGTCATCCGCAAGACCTTACAACTGCTGAATCTCTTAAAGCCTTACAAGAAGCGACACCGCGCCCGATTACGTTTGACGAATTGGACTTTAACTTTGGCGAACGGTGGATACCCAACGGTATTTATGCCAAATATGCAACTTACCTGTTTGATACGGAAACAAATGTCAATTATTCATTCACAAGCGATGAATATGCCGTAACGGCAAAAGGAACAAATGCAAATATCTGGGAGAAATATGCCGTCCGTTCCGATTGGCGTACTTATGATGGTGTGGCTTTGATGAAGCACGCCCTGCACAATACAACACCTGATATTACCAAAAAGATAACCGTAGAAGGTAAAGAAGTAAGAGTATGTGATGGCGAAAAAATACAGTTAGCCAACTCCAAGATTGACGAGATCCGTAACGGTTTTTCCGATTGGCTAAACGAGCAGTCGCCCGAATTTAAAGACCGTTTGACAACCCTTTACAATCGCACATTTAACTGTTTTGTACGCCCTCAATTTGACGGCTCACATCAAACATTTCCTAATTTGGATTTGAAAGCATTAGGAATCCCTAAACTTTACCAAAGTCAAAAAGATGCCATTTGGATGCTGAAACAAAACGGTGGCGGTATATGTGACCATGAGGTGGGCGCAGGTAAAACTCTGATTATGTGTGCCGGTGCTTATGAAATGAAGCGTTTGGGGTTGGTCAACAAACCGATGATCATAGCTCTGAAAGCCAATGTTCACGAAATCGCCCAAACATTCAAAACGGCTTATCCCACTGCAAAAGTCTTGTATCCCGGGAAAGAAGATTTTACACCACAGAATCGTGTGAAAATCTTTAATGAAATCAAAAATAATTCGTGGGATGCCGTAATCCTAACGCATGACCAATTTGGCATGATACCGCAATCACCCGAAGTACAACAAAAAATTCTGCAAAAGGAATTGGAAAGTGTGGAAGAAAATTTGGAAGTATTACGCAGTCAGAAAAAAGACATTTCGCGAGGGATGTTGCGTGGTGTTGAAGTTCGCAAACAAAATCTGGAAGTAAAATTATTTGAGTTGGCAAACACTATTCAAAACCGAACGGATGATGTGGTTGATTTTAAAATGATGGGTATTGACCATTTGTTTGTGGATGAAAGCCACCGTTTCAAGAATTTAATGTTTACGACCCGTCACGACCGTGTGGCAGGTTTAGGTAGTCCGGATGGCTCTCAACGGGCTATGAATATACTGTTTGCTTTGCGTACCATTCAGGAAAGAACCGGTAAGGATTTAGGAGCGACATTTCTTTCCGGAACAACTATCAGTAATTCATTGACAGAATTATATCTGTTATTCAAATACTTACGTCCACAGGAATTAGAACGCCAAAACATCAATACATTTGATGCTTGGGCAGCCGTCTTTGCAAAAAAGAGTACCGATTATGAATTTTCTGTTACCAATGAAATCGTACAAAAAGAACGCTTCCGGTATTTTATTAAAGTCCCTGAATTGGCAGCATTTTACAGCGAAATTACCGATTTTCGTACAGCAAAAGGTATTGGCATAGACCGTCCCGAAAAGAACGAGATACTGTATAATATCCCGCCGACACCCGATCAGCAAGAATTTATCAAAAAATTGGTGGAATTTGCCAGAACAGGCGATGCCACTTTATTAGGTCGCGCCCCGCTTTCGGAAAAAGAAGAAAAAGCCAAGATGCTGATTGCAACCAACTATGCAAGAAAAATGTCGCTTGATATGCGGATGATAAACTCCAAATATGATGACCACATTGACAACAAGGCATCACATTGCGCGGCAAAGATAGCGGAGTATTACAATAAATATAAGGATCAGAAAGGAACACAGTT
>BNTP01000044.1 GCA_025996695.1 Bacteroidia bacterium
GGGTGTGTTAACGGTAAATATATCTACCGATGGTTCTGCGGCGGCGTTGCCTTATCAAGGCGCAACTTTTCGATTGCTGAACTCAAGCGGCGCAACGCTTAAAACATTCATTACACCCACCGGATTTTCTCAACACCGACGGCGCGTTGCAAAGCGATACCGTCCGGGCTGATGTAGCCGACATCAACGGCAAATGGTACGGTAGCGGCATCAGTATGTACGACACAGAGATTCCGTTTCAAACTAACGTGCAGTATCCTGATTCGGGCATTTGTGTCTATACCATCCGGCAAGGGATGCACGAAAACCCTCTGCGAGGCATCGCAGACTTTGGGTTAAGGGTAAAAAGGTGTAAGAAATCGGCCGAACTTCTTAACGAACAATCTCGTTCATCTCATCAACAGAAACAGAAACGTGTTCACCGGAGGTCATATTTTTGACGGAAATTTTGCCCTCTGCTATCTCATTTTCGCCAATGATTGCCACAAAGGGAATATTATTGTCGTCAGCATACGACATTTGTTTCTTCATTTTCACGGCTTCGGGATAGATTTCCACATGAATGCCTTGTTGGCGTAAATGGCTCAAAATCGGCAAGATGTAATTTTCTTCTTTTTCGCCAAAATTCACGAAAAGAACTTGCGTTTGCTGTCCGAAATTGGCAGGATAGAGTTCTAATTGATTCAGAACATCGAAAATGCGGTCGGCTCCGAAGGAAATTCCCACGCCGGACACGTCGGGCATGCCAAACACGCCTGTCAAATTGTCATAGCGCCCGCCTCCCGTAATGCTGCCGATTTGCACGTCAAGGGCTTTCACCTCAAAAATGGCTCCTGTGTAATAATTTAGGCCGCGAGCGAGCGTCAAATCCAGTTCCAACTCGCTTTTTATTTGCAATAAATCAATTTTGTTGAGGATAATTTCTGTTTCTTCTACGCCTTTAATGCCCGTTTCAGAGCTTTGCAACACATTTTTCAGAGTCGCTAATTTTTCGCGATTAGAGCCGCTTAACAATATAATAGGTTGCAATTTAGCAATCGCTTCTTGTGAAATGCCTTTGGATGCCAATTCTTCGTTGACATTTTCCAAACCAATTTTGTCTAATTTGTCGATAGCAACGGTTATATCCGTGATTTTATCCGCTTCGCCAATGATTTCGGCAATACCGGATAGAATTTTGCGGTTGTTCATTTTGATGCAGACTCGCATGCCAAACTTTTGATAAACCGTGTCCATAATTTGAATGAGTTCCACCTCATTTAATAAAGAGTCAGAGCCTACAATGTCGGCATCGCATTGAAAAAATTCGCGGTAACGACCTTTTTGCGGACGGTCGGCACGCCACACCGGCTGAATTTGGAAACGTTTGAATGGGAATGAAATTTCGTTGCGATGCATCACCACATAGCGAGCAAAAGGCACCGTCAAGTCATAACGTAACCCCTTTTCGCACAGCTGGTTAGTTAATCGAGGCAAATGATGGTTGCTCAAATCATCGGGATTCACATCACTCAAAAAATCACCCGAATTGAGGATTTTGAACAGCAGTTTATCGCCTTCTTCGCCATATTTTCCCATCAACGTCGACAGGTTTTCCATGGCGGGCGTTTCAATCTGTTTGAACCCATAGAGGTGAAACACACTGCGAATAGTATCAAAAATATAGTTGCGCTTCGCCATTTCTTCCGGCGAAAAATCACGCGTCCCTTTAGGGATAGACGGTTTTTGCATCATTGTCTTATTTTTTCGCAAAGGTACTAAAGAATTATGAATTATGAATTATGAATTAAATCTTTTTTGAGCTATTATTTCGCAAACGGCGCCTTGTCCCGCAGGGACAGCCCTTTATTAACCGTAGACTTCAGTCTACGGTGGTGGCGTGTGGCAGGCTGTCCGTAGACTGAAGTCTACGGTTAATAAAGTATCGTCCCTGCGGGACAAAGTCAGAAATTGCTTGCAGGGAGCGCTATTTAGTGGTATGATTGTGGATAATCATGCTAAATTTTGATGCGATTGACCGCGAAAATCCATAATTCATAATTCATAATTCATAATTCTTTAGTACCTTTGCATATTCAAACTATGGACAGACTAACATATTCAGATTGGGGATTGATTCCCTATAAACAGGCACTCGCGCAGCAGCGAGCACTTTTTGACACCGCTTTGGCGGTCAAAATCACACATCAGCCTGTGCAAAACACCGTGATTTTTTGCGAGCACCCGCCTGTTTTCACGCTGGGAAAACATGGTTTGAAATCCAATATGCTGGTTTCGGAAGCGACACTCAAAGCGAAAGGCATTGACGTGTTTCCGATTGAGCGAGGGGGCGACATCACGTATCATGGTCACGGACAGTTGGTCGTTTATCCGATTATTGATTTGGAAGCGTTTCATTTGGGACTGAAAACGTATATTCACCTACTGGAAGAGGTGATTATTCGGGCGATTGGCGAATACAACATACATGGCGAACGATTGGACGGCGCGACGGGTGTGTGGATTGATAAAGATGACCCACGCAAAGCCCGAAAAATCGCGGCAATTGGCGTCAAAAGCAGTCGATACGTCACGATGCACGGTTTGGCACTAAATATCAACACCGATTTAAGCTATTTCAAGTTGATAAATCCGTGTGGCTTTGTGGACAAAGGCGTCACATCTCTGCAACAGGAATTGGGGCATGAAATTGATTTTGAAACGTTCAAAAAACGATTTAAGGAAATTTTTGAAGATCTGTTTAACAATGAATATAGGCAATTTGACATTTGATGATTATCCCGTGTTTTTGGCGCCGATGGAGGACGTGACGGACATTGGCTTTCGCTTGCTGTGCAAAGAATTTGGCGCGGACATGGTCTACACGGAGTTTATTTCGAGTGACGCGCTGATTCGGCACATCAACAAAACGCAAAGCAAATTGGAAGTTTCCGACGAGGAACGTCCTGTTGCCATCCAAATTTACGGCAAAGACGTAGCCGCCATGGTGGAAGCGGCGCGCATTTGCGAAACGGCACATCCGGACGTGATTGACCTGAACTTCGGTTGTCCGGTCAAAAAAGTGGCTGGCAAAGGAGCCGGTTCCGGGATGTTGCGCACGCCTGAAAAATTATTGGAAATCACGGCAGCGGTGGTGAGGGCGGTGAACGTGCCGGTAACTGTCAAAACGCGCTTGGGATGGGACCATGACAATCAAATTATTGTCGATTTGGCAGAAAAACTGCAAGATTGCGGCATCGCGGCATTGACGATTCACGGTCGCACACGCGCCCAGATGTACACCGGCGAAGCCGATTGGACGCTGATCGGTGCGGTCAAAAACAATCCGCACATACACATTCCCATCATTGGCAACGGCGATATTACTTCGCCCGAAACGGCAAAGCAGGCATTTGACCGTTATGGTGTGGACGCGGTGATGATTGGTCGCGGCAGTATCGGTGCGCCGTGGATTTTCCAAGAGGTCAAAAACTATCTAAATGACGGAAACATGCCGGAAAAGCAATCGTTTGTCTATTATTTGGATGTTTTGAAGCGGCAAATTTGTCAAAGTGTCAAACGCTTAGACGAGCGACGTGGCATTTTGCATAGTCGTCGTCACATCGCTGCAAGCCCGCTTTTCAAGGGCATACCCGATTTCAAGCCCACTCGTGTGGCGATGCTTCGCGCTAACACAATGGAAGAGTTATTTGGAATAATGAACCAAATTGCCCATAAATATGAAAAATTAACATCAAATTAACGCTTTTTATGGGAAAATATTTGGTAGGCATGAAAAAAGGCTCTATCTTTGTAGTGCATTTTTTTCATAAGATTGGTATTAAATTTTAAGGTTAACAAAGGTTGAAAAAGGGAATTTGTGAAAATTCCCTTTTTCTGTGGATGTTCATCCTAAATAAAAGAGCGACCTTAGCGGTCGCCCCCGTTTTACGCCGTCAGACTTTCGTCGGTCATATCTAATTCGTTTCTGTTTTTGTCGAAAAACTTGTATTCCAAAAATCCCAAACTTTGGTCGGGAATTACTTTGAAACGTGTTTTGTATTTCATTTGCCACCTCATTTTTCGAGTGATAAAACCCTGATTGAGGTAGGCGGCAATGAACGGATGTACATGCAATTTGAAATTTTTGACTTTCAATTGTTTGATTAAATCGCCCACTTTCGATTCCAACACGTCTGTAAAGAGGATAGAAGGCTTAATTTCACCTTTGCCGAAACATACCGGACAAACCTCCGTGTTGGCAAAATCCAAAATCGGACGCACCCGCTGACGGGTAATCAGCATCACACAAAACTTGTTGAGAGGCAAGATATTATGTTTTGCACGGTCGCTGGCCATCACAGTACGCATGCATTCGTAGAGTTTCTGGCGATTTTCAGCTTCATGCAAATCAATAAAATCAATAGCAATGATGCCACCCATATCGCGCATGCGCAACTGGCGTGCAATTTCCACCGCGGCAGCCATATTGACATCCACCGCAGTGTTTTCTTGCCCCACCGTCGCTTTGGAGCGGTTACCACTATTCACATCAATGACGTGCATGGCTTCCGTATGTTCTATAATCAGATAAGCTCCTTTTTTGAAGGTCACCGTTTTTCCGAATCCCGATTTGAGTTGTTTGGTAACGTTGAAATTATCCAAAATAGGGGTGTCGTCCTTGTAAAGTTCCACAATTTTCACGCGGTCGGGAGCAATCAGGCTCACATAATCGCGAAGTTCGTTGTAGATCTCTTCATCATTAACATAAATATGTTCAAATGTCGGACTGAAAATATCCCGCAACAGAGCCACTGTACGGCCGGTTTCCTCATAAATCAACGTCGGCGCCTTGACTTTTGACAACTTTGCCATATTATCTTCCCAACGCTTAAGCAGCGTTTTCAACTCGACGTCTAATTCCACTACACGTTTGCCTTTGGCAGAAGTGCGTACAATCACCGAAAAGTGCTTCGGTTTGATGCTTTGAATCAGATGTTTGAGGCGCACCCGTTCTTCGGAGGACTTAATTTTGGATGAAACGCTGACTTTGTCGCCGAACGGCATCATCACGAGGTAGCGCCCTGCAAATGAGATTTCGGCACTCAATCGCGGCCCTTTCGTCGAGATTGGCTCTTTCACAATTTGCACCAAAATATCGTCACCCAGCGTCAAAATATCTGTCAGAGTCCCATCTTTAGGAATATCCGGTTGAGATATAAACTTTCCGAGAGGGGGCAACTTCCTTTTGTCGGCAACGGCTGCCTTCAGAAACTTATCAAGACTATGGAAATTAGACCCCAAATCCGCATAATGCAAAAACGCCTCTTTCTTGTAGCCGACGTCGACAAAAGCAGCATTCAGACCCGGCATCAATTTTCTAATTTTGCCGAGATAAACGTCCCCAACCGAAAACGAGATGTTGCGAGCTTCTTTCTGAAACTCGACCAATCGCGCATCTTCGAGCATCGCAATGGAAACTTCGGTTGGCTGAACGTCAATTACTAATTCACTAATCACATTCTTTTATTTTTTGTTATTATACCGCGTAGGGGCGCAAAATTTTGCGCCCCTACATCAATTTATTTCTTCTTTTTATGACGATTCTTACGAAGTCTTTTTTTGCGCTTGTGTGTAGACATTTTATGTCTCTTTCTTTTTTTACCGCTTGGCATAGCTTTTACTTTTTTACATGTTTATATTATGAGCGTTGTGTGCACTCTACATTATTTCCTCTCTATTTCCTCTATTGCACCGGTTTTACCTATTTCACCCATTTTACCTAAATGGGTTTGTATGCTGTACGTAAAATAGGACGACGGTTTGAACACAGGCACGAAACGTGCCGGAATAACGATTGTCGTATTGTTCTTGATGTGACGTGCTGTTTTTTCAGCGCGTTTTTTCACAATAAACGAACCGAAACCACGCAAATACACGTTATCCCCTTCACTCATGGCTTCCATCACTTGATTCATAAAGCCCTCTACCGATGCAGACACTGTAGCTCTGTCAATTCCGGTTTCTTTTGCAATCGCATTTACGATATTTGCCTTTGTCATAACCTCAATTATTATATTTATATAGTTTGTTTCATTGTTCAGACTGCAAAGGTAATGCTTTTTTTCTTTACTGAAAAATTTTATTCAACTTTTTTTTGTATTTTTGTCGCGAATATGAAAAATCTTCCATTTTTTGCTCAAAATTTAGCCAAATGGTATCAAATTTCGCAACGAGATTTACCTTGGCGAAACATCAAAGACCCCTATAAGATATGGGTTTCAGAAATTATTTTGCAACAAACGCAAGTCAAACAGGGATTGGATTATTATAATCGCTTCATCGCCCGTTTTCCGGATGTCAAATCGCTGGCAGAAGCCGAAGAGCAAGAAGTGCTGCTCCATTGGCAAGGTTTGGGCTACTATTCTCGTGCCCGCAATCTGCATTTTGCCGCCAAAACGATTCTACAAGAGCATAATGGCGTGTTTCCAAAAAATTATCAAGCCGTCAAAAATCTGAAAGGCATTGGCGAGTACACGGCGGCGGCGATCACCTCTTTTGCATGGAATATGCCTTATCCGGTCGTGGACGGCAATGTGTTTCGCTTTTTGGCTCGACTATTGGCCATCGACGAACCGATTGACACAGGCAAAGGCAAAAAAATTTTCACCCAATTGGCGGGCAACCTGATGGACAAGTCCAATGCGGGCCAATTTAATCAAGCAATGATTGAGTTCGGTGCACTCCAATGTACGCCCACAACCCCGGATTGCCCAATTTGCCCGTTTGCAGACCATTGTTTGGCGCTTGCTCTAAACGCCGTTGCCAACTATCCGGTCAAGCGAAACAAGACTCAAACAAAAAATCTCTACCTCTATTATTTTCACATTCAAGATGTTTTCTATACCTATATTAAAAAGCGAACAGAGAAAGGCATTTGGCAAAATCTTTTTGAATTTCCCTTGATTGAGTCTTCTACCCCACTGAATTTCAACGAATTAAGTCAAAAAGAAGTTTTCCAATCGTGGTTTCCGAAAAACGCGCAATTCAAATTAGTTGTCGAAAATAAAAAGCACATCCTGTCGCATCGCATCATCTATGCTACCTTTTACGCCGTCACTTGTCCGGATGCGTGTAAGAGCATTGCGCGCAACGACCTCACGAAAATTCCTGTAGACTCCATCGGACAATATCCTGTTCATCGCCTGATGCAGTATTATCTTGAATTATAAAAAACTATGTTAAAGAACGCCTTTTTGTTATTCAGACCTTCCATATCTTGAAGATATGGAAGGTCTAATAAATTTATTCTTTCACAATCTTGCTGACCGCAACTCCGCTACCGCTATAAACCTTAAGCAAATAAACACCTTTCGGCAAAGCCGATACGGATATTTTTCCATTGAAATTGTTTAATCAAACCTCAAACAAAAGAGGGCATAAAACGGAACAGCACGGATGTTGTTTTCAAAGCCAAAATTCTTTTGCGAAATCTTGATTGAATACGGACAGTTGTAGCGTTTTACAAAATTCGACAAACTTATTGCGCGGTTGTGTCTGCCTTTTTTTACTTCAATCGGGATTATGTCAATACCCGATTGAACGACAAAATCAACTTCGGCGCTCTCGCCGCTTTTCCAGTAATAAAGCGGAATCCGTTTGTTTGCAAAGTCCTGTGCTACAAAGTTTTCTGCCAGCCCGCCAAGAAATCCGTTATCCACTTCTATCGAATTGATAATCATCTGATACGGAAACGCCGAGTGCATCGTAAGCATACCTGTGTCGCTCATATAGAGTTTGAAATCGCTGAAATCAATCTGCCCTTTCAATGGCATCACACCCTGCTCTATTTTGCGGCATTTCAACACAATTCGCCGACAACAGCCAGTCAATCGACTCGCTAAAAATAGACGTGGTGCCGCCTTTCATTGCGATTTTGTACTGAAATTTGCGGTTTTCTTTCGACAGTTGCGTGGGTATGGAATCGTAGCAGGCGCGGATTTTTACACTCGTCGACTTTGCCGACAGGAAAAGAATATTTCTCGCGATTGACAGCCACACCAAGCAAACTGCCTGCTGCAATAATGTGATATTGAGGCGCATCTTCGCAAAAATATTTCAAAGACGTCAATGCCCTTTCGCAAGCCTGAATTTCGTCAAAAAACAGAAGCGTTGTGCCGGGTAAAATTCTGTCTTCGGTAAACGATTCCAAATTCTGTACTAATACAGAAGGCGTTAAATCATCCTCGAATATATTTGCAGCCACTTTGTTTTTTTCCAAATTTAGATGCACAACATTTTGATATTCAGACATTCCGAACTCCAAAATGCTGTATGTTTTGCCGATTTGCCTTGCGCCATTGACTATCAACGGCTTTCTGTCTTTCGACTGTTTCCATTGCAAAAGTGCTTCTGTAATTTTTCGTTTCATACGTTAAAAATTTTTGTAAATATACAAAACTTTCGGTAATAATCAAAATATTTTGATTATTACCGAAAGTTTAATCGTTTTTCTGACGCTTAAACCTGTTAAGTCTTAAAGACTTAACAGGTTTTATTTATTGATTACCCTCCTTATTATTTCACAATCTTGCTGACCGAAACTCCGCTACCGCTATAAACCTTAAGCAGATAAACACCTTTCGGCAAAGCCGATACCGATATTTTTCCGGTAAAATTGTTTTCCGAAAGCAACAAAGTGCCTGATAATGTGTAGATTTCAACTTTCTGTATCTGCGTTTCCGATTTTATAAACAATTCTTCCCGCACGGGATTGGGATAAACCGACAGTTTGGCGGAAGAAATATCGGCAATGCCGGTAGCAGCGTCTGTTACCGTTACGTTGCAATATGCCATAAAGTTACCCTCCTGCGTGGTGGCAATAATAGCGCAAACGCCTGTATTTACGGCTGTTACAAGTCCATTGGCGACGGTGGCGACATTATTGTCTGTGCTTAACCACGTTACATTTTGATTGCAAGCCGTGCTTGGGAGCACTGTTTTTGTCAGTTGTAAGGTGTTGCCGGTGGCGAGCGACGCCGTACTTTGGTTGAGCGTTACGCCTGTTGCCGAAACATTAACATCTTCAACAATATTAAACTCCTTCCAGACAGGTGCGGCTGCATACAAAGCGTAGGTATTGCAGGGAACGTGCAGATTTACATTCGATAAAGTAACGTCGCTAAACACATCACTGCTAATTGAAAGTGGATTGCCCCAGTTAACTGTTATATCAGTCAAGCCTCTACAAACGGCAAAAGCAACATTCCCAATGCTTATCACGCTGCTGGGAATGGTAACGGAGGTAAGACCGCTGCAAGCCCAAAAAGCCGCACTTCCAATGCTTGTCACGCCGTTAGGAATAGTAACGGAGGTAAGACCGCTGCAATGGGCAAAAGCCTCCCCTTCGATAGTAATTACCGAGTTGGGAATAGTTATCGAAGTCAAGAAACTGCAACCATCAAAACCAAAATGGTCAATAGTCGTTACTGAATTTGGAATAGTATAACTATTTTCTTGTTTTGCAGAAGGATAACGAACAAGTTTCGTTTTGTCTTTGTTGAACAAAATTCCATTATCAGAAGAATAGTAATGATTGTTGACATCCACATTTATTTCAGTCAAACCGGCGCAATTAAAAAAAACCTGAATGCCGATACTCGTTACCGAACTGGGAATAGTTATCGAAGTCAAACCGTCGCAGCCTGAAAAAGCACCATGTCCGATAGTCGTCACCGAGTTGGGAATAGTTACCGAAGTCAAACCGGCGCAGCCTGAAAAAGCATGATGTCCGATAGTCGTCACCGAGTTGGGAATAGTTACCGAAGTCAAGTTATTACAAAAACCAAAAGCCTCAGCACCAATAGCGGTTACTCCATTTGTAATAATAACGGCTTTTATTTTGCTGCGATAAGAAGAAAACCACGGTGCATTGAAGATACCCCAATCCTGCATCGCCCCCGTCCCGCTAATAGTCAGCGTACTGTCTGCCAAATTCAAAGTAGCAATTACATCGGCGGCATTTGGGGAACCAATTTCCCAAGTTACTACTTCTTCGCCGCCGGAACTCGTTGTCGTAAACGTCAATGTACTGCCGTTGGTTGTGCCGCTTGCCGTTGTTGCATAAGCGTAAAACTGATATTGCGTATTTGCCGTCAGTCCCGTTAAACTGCCTGTTGTGCTTGTATTCCACGAACTTGCAGAGGATTGTTTGTACTTAAATCCCTGCTCTATAATTGTTTCGCTACCTACCGCTACCGATTTGTTCAGCGTTGCCGTTGTTTGCGTTATGTTGGTGGCGGTAAGCGTGGTAACGGTGGGCGGCGTAATTGTAGCTGCAGATGTCGTAAACGTCAATGTACTGCCATTGATTGTACCGCTTGCCGTTGTTGCATAAGCGTAGAACTGATATTGCGTACCTGCCGTCAGTCCCGTTAAACTGCCTGTTGTGCTTGTAGTCCACGAACTTGCAGAGGATTGTTTGTATTTAAAGCCCTGCGAAGTAATCGTTTCCGAACCTGCTGACACAGATTTGTTCAGCGTTGCCGATGTCTGCGTTATGTTGGTGGCAGCAAGCGTGGTAATGGTTGGAGGCGTAATTGCAGCAGTTGTTGTAAACGTCGATGTACTGCCGTTGATTGTACCGCTTGCCGTTGTTGCATAAGCGTAGAACTGATATTGCGTACCTGCCGTCAGTCCCGTTAAACTGCCTGTTGTGCTTGTAGTCCACGAACTTTCCGATGTCTTTTTGTACTTAAAGCCCTGCGCGGTAATCGTTTCCGAACCTGCTGACACAGATTTGTTCAGCGTTGCCGTTGTCTGCGTAATATTGGTGGCGGCAAGCGTGGTAACGGTTGGCGGCGTAATTGCAGCTGTTACCTCAACAGCAACAGCATTACTTGTAACACTTGCCTTTTTGGTACCGGTTACGTTGTTGTTTGTGTTTGTCACTTCCGCATAATAATAATATGTTCCCACCGATGTTGTAGGTGGAGTGTAAGTACGGTCGGTTCCCACAGATATGCCGCCTGTTGTGCTGTTAGTTGTATTGCGGTACCATTGATAAGTCAGTGTTCCGTCATCAACTATATTTGCCATTACGGACAGCGCAGTTGCCGTTGCGTTATGGGGATATGTAGCACTAACCGGTTGCTCTGTAATCGTTGGTGTTGCTGCATTTGCGTAGCGTATCGTTCCGGTTAAAGTGTATGTTCCGGTGCGACTTCCGTATGGAGTAATACTTATATAATAAATACCGGCTTCCAAGTCCATATAACCATTATATGTCGTATAAACCTCGCTACTTTTAATTTGCGTACCATCAGAACTGTACCATTTTACATACGCATCATAAACTCCGCCATCACTTGAACTGCCAAGAGACGCATTCACTGTAAATCTGCCCGATTGTGTCAAATCATACCGATACATATCAATATTATCCTGATAACTGATAAAGCCCTTTACTGTTTGCCCAAATTGTAATAATTGTGCTTGCGGGCGTGTAGTGTTTGGCTCTCTTTCATTGTTCCCTGCTGCCGTCAAAGTTCCTGTTAAAGTATATGTTCCGGTGCGACTTCCATACGGAGAAACGCTTACATAATAAGTACCGGCTTCCAAGTCCATATAACCGCTATATGTTGTATAAACATTGCTACTTGCAATCTGCGTGCCGTCAGAACTGTACCATTTTACATACGCATCATAAACTCCGCCGTCACTTGAACTGCCAAAAGACGCATTCACTGTAAATCTGCCCGGTTGTGTTAACACATATTGATACATATCAATTTTATCCTGATAACTGATAAAACCTTTTACCGTTTGTCCTAATGTTAATGATTGTGCATCGGTAGTTGTATTATTAAGTTCAATCTCGTTGTTTCCTGTAGCCGTAAAAGTACCTATTAAAGTATATGTTCCGGTGCGACTTCCATACGGAGAAACACTTACATAATAAGTACCTACTTCCAAGTCCATATAACCGTTATATGTTGTATAAACATTGCTACTTGCAATCTGTGTGCCGTCAGAACTATACCATTTTACGTACGCATCATAAACTCCACCATCACTTGAACTGCCAAGAGACGCATTTACTGTAAATCTGCCCGGTTGCGTCAAAACATATTTATACATATCAATATCCGAAGAGGTAAGAGTGCCTCTCGCAGTACATCCGCTGTTTGGCAATGACATTGCAGTTGCGATGGTGTTATTCGGTTCTGCTTCATCCACAAAACAATCCGCCCTCATCTTAAATGTGCCACCATATTCTGAGGAAATTTCAATCTGATAATCTCCGATACTTGTTATGCTATAATCATCGCTGTACGGAAATCCGGTGGGTGTAATGAATGTTTTAAGCGTTGCGCCGCTTGAGTTCAGCAATCGAAAAGTTGCGCCTTGATAAGGCAACGCCGCCGCAGAACCATCGGTAGATATATTTACCGTTAACACACCC